>CBAAAD010000005.1:0-24637 GCA_964658785.1 uncultured Methylobacterium sp. | reverse complement strand
TGTTACCAGGCCAACGGCGCCCTGCCGCACTACCGCGCCACGCCCGAGCAGCACAGCCACCTGCAGGCCAAGGGCCTGCTGCTGATCGACTCCGGCGGCCAGTACCAGGGCGGCACCACCGACATCACCCGCGTGCTGGCGCTGGGCCCGACCACCGACGAACAGCGCCGCGATGCCACGCTGGTGATGAAAGGCATGATCGCGCTGAGCCGCGCGCGCTTTCCCAAGGGTGCCAGTGGCCCGCAGCTCGATGCGCTGGCGCGGGCGCCGCTGTGGGCCTCGGGCATGGATTACGGCCACGGCACCGGCCACGGCGTGGGCTACTTCCTCAACGTGCATGAAGGCCCGCACGGCATTCGTCCGCCGGTTTCCGGCAGCGCGCTGGTGGCGCTGGAGCCGGGCATGATCAGCTCGATCGAGCCGGGGCTATACAAGCCGGGCCGCCACGGCATACGCCACGAAAACCTGGCCGTGGTGATCGAAGCCGACACCACCGAATTCGGCGAGTTCTACGCGTTCGAAACGCTGACACTGTGCCCGTTCGATCGCAACGCGCTGGAAATTTCGCTACTCAATCCGGAGGAGCGCGCCTGGCTCGACGACTATCACGCCAAGGTGCGCGCCGCGCTCAGCCCGCTGCTGGAGGACGCCGACCTGGAATGGCTCAACCGCCACTGCGCGCCGCTGCATGTCGTCGCCAGGGATGCCGCTGTCGCCGCCTAGACCTTGCCCGCGCCGGTCTATGTGCGCTTGGGCGGAACCAGCCTGAGCTTGGTGACCCCGGGTGCCGCGCTGGGACGCAGCAGGCGCTCGATCTTGCTTGGACGCACGGGATAGGAATACAGGTAGCCCTGCCCTTCCATGCATCCGGCGCGCAGCAGAAATTCATGCTGTGCCTCGGTCTCAATCCCTTCAGCAATGGTGGTCAGGCCAAGGGCCTTGGACATCGCAAGCATCGCTTCGGCAATCGCCACGTCGCCGGGGTTGTCCGGCAATCCGGTGACGAAGGAGCGATCGATTTTCAGAAATGCGACCGCCGGCAGCTTGAGGTAGGACATCGAAGAGTAGCCGGTGCCGAAATCGTCGATCGCCACGTCGATACCCAGCGTGTGCAGCATGTGCATCGTTCGTTCGGTATCTTCGCCGAGGCGCAGCATGGCGCTTTCGGTGATTTCGAGCAGCAACCGCTGCGCGGGAATCTGGCGCGCCTGCAGCATCCGGTAAATGCCTTCGACGAAGGCCGGCTGACCAAACCAGCGCGCGGAAATATTTATCGCCACGCGGATCGGCGGCACTCCGGCGAGATCCCAGGCCTGAATCTGCGCGCACGCCGCCTGCAGCACCCACTCGTCGATGCGCCGGATCATGCCCAGGCTCTCCGCCATGGGGATGAACTCGCCGGGCATGATTTCACCACGCTCCGGATGCTGCCATCGCAGCAGCGCTTCCACGGCCACGATGCGGCCAGTGCGCATCTCCACGCTCGGTTGATACACCAGGTGAAACTCGTCGCGAGCCAGCGCCTGCCGCAGTTCGCTGGCCAGCTGCAGACGCTTGCGGGTGTTCGCATGCATCATCGGCGAGTAGAAGCGGTAGGCGTTGCGCTCCTGCGTTTTCGCCGCGTACATCGCCGCGTCGGCATTGGCGATCAGCGAGGACGCATCGGTGCCATCCAGCGGGTAGCCCGCGATGCCGATACTGGCACTGAGAAAAATTTCGTACTCGTCCACCACAAACGGTTCGGACAGGCTGGCCAGCAGCCGGTTGACGATCGGGCGCGCGTCCTCGCGCAGGCTCAGACGATGCAGCAGCACGGTGAATTCGTCGCCGCCGATACGCCCGGCCAGATCACCCTCGGCCAGCTGCTGGCAAATCCGCTCGGCCACCTTGACCAGCAGACGGTCACCAATGGCGTGGCTGTAGCTGTCGTTGACGATCTTGAACGCATCCAGATCGATGAACAGCACGGCCACCGCCATGCGCTCGCGCGCGGCTACGGTAATGGCGTCGCTGCAATGGCGCTCGAATTCGGAGCGGTTGACCATGCCGGTCAGCGAGTCGTGCCGCGCCAGATGCTCCAAGCGGCGCTGATTGGCCTTGCTGGAAAAGATGTTGGTGAACACCGCCACGTAATACTGCACGTTGTTTTCCGCATCGCGGATGGCGCTGATGCTCAGCTGCTCGGGATAGACGCTGCCATCGCGCCGCTTGCTCTGCACTTCGCCGAGCCAGTTGTGCCCGGCCGCGATATTTGTCCATATGGATGACGGCAGCGGCGTGCCGTCGGGCAACGTGCGCGTGTCTTCAAACGGTTTGCCCAGCAGCTCGCGCGTGGTGAAGCCGGTGATGCCGGTGTGTGCCATGTTGGTCGATACCACGCGCCGATCGGCATCGGCGATGATCACGCCCTCGACGATGCTGGCCAGCGCTTCGGCCGCCACGCGGCGCTCCTGTTCCATCGCAACCCGCTCGGAAATATCGCGAATGATCGCCTGACGCACCGGCGAGCCGCTCCAGTCGACCAGACTGCTTTGTGTTTCGACCGGGCGCTTGCTGCCGTCGGCATTGAGCAGCGCGTTGATGGCCGGGCTGCCTTCCTTGCGTGAAATGGCCTGCGTGAAAAGATGGACAAAACGATCGCCGATCAACTCCTCCCACGTGCGCCCGGTCCATAGCGTCGCCGCGTGATTGACGTCAAGTATGCGTCCGCTGTTTTCATCAATCATGACAATTGCATCGGCCGCACTATCGAAGAGCAGCCGATAACGCTCTTCGCTGCCGCGAATGCTGTCCAGAATGCGTCGCGCCATGCGCACCCACAACAGTGCCGCCAGCAGGAACGCGCCGAGCACGCCCCAGAAAAGCACCCGACCCAGCCAGATGGCACCGTTGACCACCTCGACAGAGAAAAGCTGGGTTCGCGGCTCGATGAAGGTATTGAGCGTATTGATGCGTTCGCGCTGACGTTCGGTCTGCTCTGGCGACATGGCGCCCGAGCTGTAACCGCGTTCAAGCTCGCCGGCGACCACGTTGAGTTCGGCAATCTTCTCGTCCGTGGAGCGCCAGGCCTTCAGCGCTTGGTTGATATGCGGCGCATCGGAGAAATGCGCCAGCATGAAGGTCATGCCAGGCCGCGCGGCCGGCATGATGCTGCCGCGGCGAAACACATCCTCGATCATTGCATTGTCGAAATGACCGGATGCGATGGCGTCACGTCCGATCCGATCGGAATCCAGAACCCCGTAGTTGTGCTTGTAACTGGCGAGCGACGTTGCATCGCCCTTTACCGCGTAATTGCTGAGGTCGATGACGGCCTGCTTTTGCGCCTTCGACCAAAGACTCTCGCTGTTCAGAAAACCAGCGAGAGTAATCTGGACCTGAAGAACAATCCAGGTCAACGCCATGATCAGCACAATGACCACCCCAAGCGCGTAGGCCAGCGGCATCAAACGCTTGGAGAGAGGACTTTTGAGACTTGCACCGATGAAACGCATCGATTGCCTTTTTGGTTAGTTAAGCCTCAACGATCCTTCCGTCATTATGCGTCCAATGGCTAGATCAAGCTGCGGCCTCGTTCACCTTACCGAAGCTCCACTGACGCTGGATACAACGATCTCCCAGGAGAATCATGCTCACGTAACTGCGCTTGATGCACTCCACCAGATGGGCAACTTCAACCGGTGAAGGATTCAGACCCATAATGGTACAGACAATCTCCAGTGCCTCCCACGGATGCGTGTCATCGTAGTCAGCGTGCAGATGAAGCCAGCGCAGGCTGCCCACGCGAATCGATGGATCAAAGCTCTCCTGATACTTTGTACTCTTATAGATCATGGCTGACCACTCACCGGTGACGCCTTCGATGGCGTAGTTGGTGGCGATCATGCCGGCGGCTAGGGTGCCGCGCGAGCTCACTTCCTCGCACCAGCGGGGTAAACCGTCGGTGCCGTGTGGTGCGTCGGTATTGAGCAGTTCATCGCGTGACACACCGGCACCTTCGGCCCAGTTGATCCAGTATTCGGCGTGGTTCTGCTCGACCCGGATGTTGCGCACCAGCCACCGGCGGGCCATGTTGTCACCCGCGCTGCGGCCGTAGCGGGTCTTCAGCAGATTGAGTGCCATGAAGCTGGGAAAGCGCTCGATAAAGGGCCAGAGACCCTTCATGAAATTGCTGGTGGACTCATGATCGAGCTCGAGATTCATCATCATTTTCCAGATCTCGTGATCGAGCACGCGCGCCTTGGTCTTTGCGCAATCAGCGACCATGTCCTGCGCCCACTGCGGGTAACTTGAAATTTCGGTCAGGGGGCCGGTGCGTTCGAAATGCATGTTCATTGTGAAACTCCTTGGAGATAGCAGCGGTTTTGTAGGCGGCTGCTTGAATACGACGCGGGACAGTCCACGTCGGTGTTGCTCCGGGAATCGGATAGGGGCGATCCCGGAAACCTGGCCCGCCGAGCTAAGTTGCCGGCATGCAGCTGAAAGAAGTCGTGGCTGTGGCGGCGCGTCGCCTGTGCGGGCCGTCGCAAGCGCTCCGACCGGGCTCGGCCGAACGCGCCGGTGCCTCCGCGGAGAGTCATCATGGATAACGCGGCGCCCGGTGCTGCCAGTGCGTAGTCGACACGTGTGGCTGAGGTAACGGCACGGCAGTTCATAAACGCAGCGCGCGCCAAACCTGCGCGTCAACGGCTGGTCGATGAACACGATTTATGGCGCCCGCTCGCGCGCACTACATTCCGCCTCCGCAGAGGAGACGCTAACCAGAAACCGTTGGCGGCTCAATTCCACGGTGTTACCCCCTGAAGGGCAGCGTGCATTGGGATCGTGCGAATCTCAAGTACCCGCGGCGCTTTCGACAATCCAGGCCGCCGACCCGGTCGCGGCCGATTCCGCGCAGGCTCATGCGAGGTGGTCGTCGATATGCCTCGATCGTCTCTCAGTCTGATGCCGGATGCAAACAGGCTTTGCGTCAAGGACGCCGCCGCACTCCATGTTGAAGTGCGACGCCAACGCAGCGTAGCGGTGAGCCGCATAACGACTTGCGCAGCTCGGCCATCGCGCGTCGCACCGGCGATGCTTTTTCGCGTGCCGCCGGGATGCCAGCGCTTTGAACCGGCATGCTTGTGCAGCCAGGCGGGCCATCGGCGCGACGGATCGTTTTCGCATCAGCATGGACGGAATGACGCATCGCGAGGGGCCGGTGATGCCGTGGCTGCTGGCATGAAGGAGGGCGCGATCCACTACCCCCGGCTCCGTGGCAACATTCACAAGACTCTGCCGTCGAGCCGCGGGACAATGCGGGTTTGACTGACTCTTACCAAAGGACTAGCCGCCATGCCGATGCCGGAAACCCGACCTCTCCCCCGCGGCATGCTCGTGCTCGGCTGGAGCGGCCTGCTGCCGTTTATCGGCGCGCTGGCGCTGGCCATCGCGTCGCCGGGCTGGCGCGAGGTGGCGCTGACCGTGTTCATTGCCTATGCCGCGGTCATTCTGAGCTTTCTTGGCGGCGCGCGCTGGGGACGCGGCCTGGCGACGGACGTGCCTCCTTTTCGCTACGTCGAAGCCGTACTGCCCAGCCTGATCGGTTTTGCCGCACTGCTGCTCGCGCACCGGCCGCTGTCGGCGCTGAGCTTGCTGGCCGGCGGATTTTTGGTATGGCTGCTGATCGATCTGCGCGATCCGCTGTGGTCGCCGGCCTACCGACGCATGCGGCTGGGCATCAGCGTGGCGGTGCTGGCCATGCACGCGGCGTGGTTCTGGGCCTAGCCGATCGGACCAGCTCGCGGGCGCAGCCGCCGCGGGCTGGTACTCAGAACAGCGCTTCGAGCACCTGCAAGAATCCCCAGAATGCTGCAATCCACACTGCCGTGCGCAGATACGGAATCCCTGCCGCGTAAACCGGCCAGTACGCCACGCGCGCCCAGAAATAAACCTGCGCGCCGAGCGCCGTATGCTCGGTATTGCGATGGGTCAGCACCACGGCCAGCACGGCCGCAGCGAAAAAGGGAAAGGTTTCCAGAAAATTCCGGCTGGCGCGGTCGGCACGCGCTGCCACGCCAACCAGCGGCTTTGCGTCACCCTCGCGATTGCCGGCGTTCCATTTGATTCCACGCTGCGCGGTTGCCAGACAGGCGGCGACCAGTACATAGGCCAGCCCCAGAGCAATGGACCAGGCCAGCATTTGCATCTCGATTGTCATGGTCCGGCTCCGCTGTTGGGTGAGTGATTGAATAATCGGGGTTCGGCCTGGTCGAATCACGTTGATCAGACCAGCTTGATTACATCACGCTGACCCAATCATCGTCAGCGACATCATGCCAGCTTGCATGCGAGCCGAAGGCACTGCTTACCCGATCACCGAAACCGGCATCACGAAAAACGCGCTGGATTTGCATCAGCCGGCCGCAGCCGCCCACTCGTTCTGATGGCGCGGCTCGCTGGCGAGCGTTGCCGCGGCCAGCGCGTCGTAATGTTTGCGGGTGACTTCGACCAGATCACGGTTATCGTGCTGCCACGGGTGATAGCCCGGCACAAACCAGGCCAGCCACTGGCCACCGATACGGGTAATCGGACCCGGCGACACAAACAGGAAACCCAGCAACCGCAGCCAGCCGCGCCAGTGGTTCTGCGTGCCTTCGGCCTTGGCAATGCGCCACATGAATTGCCACACGCGGAAAGTGAACAACCCAGTGACGAAGAGCATCGCGCGAGTGCGGCGCAGATACTGCTTCAACGGGGGACCGCCGACACGCTGAAAAACATCAAACGCCACGCCCTTGTGCTCGGTTTCTTCCAGCGCGTGCCACCGCCAGATCGCCGCCATGCGCGGGGCGGACTTCTGCATGGTTTCAGGGTGACGAAGTACCTGATCGGCCAGCATCGCGGTGAAGTGTTCGAGGCAGATGGTGATGGCGAGCTGCCCGAGCGGCGGCAATTTTTTGGCCCGATTCTCCTGAAATTTTTTCAGCAACTCGACCAGCTCGCTCGCGCCGATGCCCTGCTTTTCGAGGCGCTCGTTGTACTCGAGATGCTCACGGCTGTGCATGGCCTCCTGGCCGATAAAGCCGCCGACTTCCGCATTGAGCTTGGCGTCATCGGAAATCGCCGCACGGAACGCCCGCACGCTGTCGATGAAAAAGCGCTCGCCGTCGGGAAACATCAGCGACATCGCGTCAAAAAACCGCGTCTTGTGGGCATCTCCCTCGACCCAGTAGCGCGGGATGTCGCCGCTCATCTCGAAATGCAGATCACGACGAACGATGGGCGGCGAGCAGGTCATGGCGCTTCCAGTTGTCTCGGACTGCGTTCCAACCTAAGCGCATCGCCGCCCGGTTTCAAGTGATGGGGTGCAGGCAGCGGTTTTCGGGCATCAAGGACCAGTCGATTCTGGCGCAGGCGCCGAAGCGGCGACTTTGGCGCTATCTTCGGCAAATAACCCACGCCTCGTACGTCGGCTTGGAACACCACGTCGGCCTAGGCAGGGATGCGATGCTGATGCCTTTAGGTACGTCGCCGGATCGCATGGCCAATGGGAATAACGCGATCGCCTCCGGGAACGCCTGTAAACCTTCGGCGGGCCCGCGGCATCTTAAGCAAGGTCACCAACCGGGAGTGGACACGTGCGTAAACTTATTCTTGCCCTGCTGCTCGTCGCGCTGCCGCTGGCAGCAAGCGCCGACGAATGCAAATTCACCGCATCGCGCAACGCCGATCTGGATGCCGCCGGCCTGAAAGATTTGATGCTGACGCTGGGATCAACCGATCTGACGATTCGAAGCATGCCGGACCTGAGCCGGGTGGAAGTGCGAGGCACGGCCTGCGCGTCGGACGAGTCGAAGCTGAAGGACCTGCAGGTCAACGCGCGCCGCAACGGCGATCACGCGACGGTGGATACCAGCAACAACGGCGGCTACGTCAACATCAGCCTGTTTGGCGCGAGCTACGCCTACATGAAACTGGAGGTTCACGTGCCGGCATCGGTGGCCGTCGCCGTGGACAGCGGCTCCGGCGACGTCAACGCCTCCGACCTGGCCTCGCTCAACTTCGACTCCGGCTCGGGTGATCTCGTCGCCGATCACATCGCCGGTGCGTTGACGCTGAAAGTTGGCTCGGCCGACGTCAAAGCCAGGCATGTCGGCAGCGTCGATCTGAAGAGCAGCGGCTCGGGCGATGTGCACGTGACCGGTGTGCAGGGCGACGTCCGCGCGGAACATTCCGGCTCGGGCGACTTGGGCTTCGACGATGTCACGGGCAGCGTCAGCATTGGCGGCACGGGCTCCGGCGATATCCAGCTCAGCAGCATTGGCCGCGACGTCGACGTGGGCAGCACCGGCTCGGGCGATGTGACCGCCGATGGCGTCGGCGGCAATTTCAGCGTTCATTCCACCGGCAGCGGCGACGTGCGGCACAGCAACGTGAAAGGCAAGATCAGCGTACCGAAGAGCGACGACGACCCCTGAGCTCTTGGCCGCCGCAAACGAGCCAGCAGCCGTTTGCTTCCCTGCCAGATCGAATCTCACGCCGCGTTGCCTCGACGACGCGCATGATGGGGCTGTTCATTGGATCAACCACGGCCAGCTGCCGTCGGCCGCGAGACGTCCAAGCCAAACACTCCACGTTAGATCAAAGGAAACAAACCATGCCCCTGCTCCGATTCGACGTACTGGAAGGCCGCAGCGCTGACCAGATCACCACCCTGCTCGATGCGGCGCACCGTGCGGTGCTCAGTGCCTTCGGCGTACCGGCGCGCGACCGTTACCAGATCGTGCATCAACATGCGGCGTCGCATTTTGTGGTGCAGGACACCGGCCTGGACATCGCGCGCACCGACAACGTGGTGATCGTCAGCGTCACCAGCCGGCCGCGGACGAGAGAGGAAAAGGAAAAATTCTACGTGGAGCTGTGCCGCGAACTGAAGGACAGCTGCGGCATCGAATCCAGCGACGTCATGGTCAATATCGTCAGCAATGCCGATGAAGACTGGAGCTTCGGCCTGGGCCGCGCACAGTTCCTCACCGGCGAGCTGTAACCACTCATCCAGCTGTCTTCAAGCGCGGTGCGGAATTTCCAGGCCGCGCTGCACCGCTGGCCGCGCCAGCGCGCGCTCGAGCCAGCCGGGAACGTAATTGAGCGTGTCGTACGCCACGAGCTCGCGCGCCTCGTAGAACGTGATGAGGTTGCGCACCCAGCCAATCGTTGCGATATCGGCAATGCTGTATGCCTCGCCCATGATCCATGGGCGATCGGCCAGGAGCGTATCGAGCACGCCGAGCAGACGTCTGGACTCGGCAACGTAGCGCTCCAGCGGCCGCTTGTCGGCTATCTCCTTGCCGGCAAACTTGTTGAAGTAGCCAAGCTGCCCAAACATCGGGCCAATCGACCCCATCTGGAAGAACAGCCACTGGATGGTCTCCCAGCGCATCGCCACATCGGCCGAAATAAACTGACCCGACCTGTCGGCCAGATACAGAAGAATCGCTCCCGACTCGAACAGCCCAATCGCCTCGCCGCCCGGGCCATCAGGATCGATGATGGCCGGAATCTTGCCGTTGGGATTGAGCGACAAAAACTCGGGCGTATGGCTTTCGTTTTTTGTGATGTCGACCAGGTGCGGCTCGTAGGCCAGCCCGGTTTCCTCCAGCATGATCGAGACTTTGACGCCGTTGGGCGTGTTGAGCGAATACAGCTGGATGCGGTCTGGGTGTTGCGCGGGCCAGCGGCCGGTGATGGGGAAATCGGAGAGCTTCGGCATCGCCAATCCTGCGTAAAAAGACTCGATGCACGGTAGGCGCTTCCCGTCGCCCGTTCAATAGCCATGCCCCGCGTCACCGTGAAAAGCCGCGCTGCGCGGTGCTGATCGAGCGCTTGCGCGGCGCGAGGGACCACCGCCATAGTCGTCGCCATGACCCCACCTTTTATCATCCGTCCCGTGATGTCTTCGGACCTGCCCGCATGGCGCATGCTGTGGGACGGCTACAACGCGTTTTACGGTCGCAAGGACGAAACGGCGCTGGCCGACGAGATTACCCGCACCACCTGGGCGCGCTTTTTCGATCCGCAGGAACCCGTACACGCGCTCGTTGCCGAGCAGAACGGCAGCCTGCTCGGACTCACGCACTACCTGTTTCATCGCAGCACCACCCAGCTGGGGCTGAACTGCTATCTGCAGGATCTTTTCACCGTCGAGGCCGCGCGAGGCAAAGGCGTCGGTCGCGCGCTGATCGAGGCCGTCTATGGCTACGCAAAAGAAGCCGGTTCACCGCGCGTCTATTGGCAGACTCACGAAACCAATCTCACCGCAAGGCGGCTCTACGACCAGGTCGCCAACCGCTCGGGCTTTCTCGTTTACAGCAAGCTCGTGTGATCCGCGTGCCGGGAGAATCCGGCACGCGCCACCGATAGATCTGTAGCAAGCTCGAAACTTGATAAATGAGCGATACCCGCTGGAGCAAATTAGCCTGCGGGAGCGCGGATTGGTTGGAACCTAACGGGGCTTGGCGTCGTCGCCGCGCTTGCGCCGACCTGCGCCGCCATGGCTCTTTCATAAGATTTCAAGGCTTGATCAGGAGACTCCGACGAAAGTTTCCGAGACCTGCATCGCTTTTTGAAGACGTGTCATTTTTTGTACTAGGTCACGCTGATATGCTGCGGCACAAATCAAGCCAGCGATCCGGGCGGCCGCTCGACCGTAGAAACCAGCGGCTATAGCGATGACGACGCAATCCTGATCGGCAAAGACTCACATTTACAGGGGAAATATTCATGTTCAGACACTCGCTGCGGGTGCGCCTGCTACTGCCGGTGCTTGCTTTGGTTCTCGTCGTGGTCATCGTGGTCACCTTCGTGCTTTCCAGCGTGGAGGCCAACCGTGTCAGAGCCGAGGCAACGAACTCAATTGATCGGCAGTCCATTGCACTGCAAAGCCTTTTTGCCGTCACCCGATCGATCATGCTTGACCGCGTCAACAGCTCCATGCGCCTGCTGCGCCAGCAGAGCGACGCATTGGGGCCGGCCGCGGTCGGTGCCACCATCACGGTATCGGGCCAGCAGGCGAATGACCTTGTTTTTGGCGGCAAACCGCAGGGCAACGCGTTTCAGCTGGTCGACGGCCTGACCTCGACGAGCGGCGGCACGGCAACCATTTTTTCGCGTTCGGGCGACAACTTCGTGCGCATATCGACGAATGTCAAAAAGGACGACGGCACGCGCGCCATTGGCACCCAGCTCGATCCGTCCGGCCCGGTGATTGCGCAGATTCGCAAGGACGACAGTTTCTATGGCGTGGTCGATATCCTTGGCACGCCTTACGTCACCGGCTACGAGCCCATCTTCAGCGCCGGCGGCGGCAGCGTGATCGGCATCTGGTACGTCGGCTACAAGACCGACCTGCAATCGCTCGACCATGTCATCAGCGACAGCCGCGTGCTCGACTCCGGTTTCGTTGCGCTGTTCGACAGCAAGGGCAAACTGCGCTTTCATTCGACCACCGGCACGAGCACCGATCCGACGCTGATCGAAAAAATTGCCACGCAGCAGCCGGCTGACTGGACGGTGGTGAAGCAGGACGTGCCGGGATGGGGTTTCACCCTGGTTTCGGCTTACCCCAAGAGCGATGTGAATAACGTCATCCTGCAGCAGTCGCTGTGGATTGGCGGCATCGGGCTGCTTACCTGCGTACTTCTGCTGGGTTTACAGTCGGCACTGATCTGGCGCCGCGTGCTCAAGCCCATTCAGCATCTGACCCTGGTAGCGGACGAGTTGAGCATGGGCAAATGGAATCACACCATCGACGAAGTCGTGCTGAAGGACGAAATAGGCACACTGGCCAAGGCGATTGCCCGCCTGTCCAATAGCGTGCGCCTGGCGATGGATCGACTGAGTAAGCGATAAACTTGAGCAGGCTCGACCCCACCGCACCACATTCACAGAGAACGAAGAATGGCCGGCGAATTTCGACCCTTGCATGATGTTCTGCGCGAGCTCAAGCCGCTGGTGCAGCGAAAGGCGTCCGGCTTTTTTTTCGTGGTGACCGAGGATAATCATTCCTGCACGATTCGCCTGCGTAATGGCGACATCGACGACGTGCTCTTCAGCCGTCAGCGCAATGACGACGCCGTGCAGCTGCTGTCAACGGTTAACTCCGCGAAAGCACGCTTTCAGCCGATGGCGGTCAGCGGTGCAAGCAAGGGTGCCTTGAGCCAGGCATCGATCAAATGGCTGCTGGGCGATTTTGAAAACGTTCCGCCGATGGCGACCCAGGCCGTTGTGGCGGATTCGGCTAGCGTTATTTTGCCGAAAGCCGGCGTCAGCGATGCTCAGCGGCAGGCCGTGGAAAAAATCGCGCTGGATTACTTCGGCCCGATTGCCAGCCTGTTGTGCGACGAGGCTTTTGTCGCCGATAACACGATCGACGAGGCGCTGGTTCAAATCGCCTCGAATCTATCGACGCAAGGCGAGTCGCAGCGGTTTATGGCGGCGGCGCGCGGAGCCCTGGCGCGAATCGTGTAGCACCATTTGACTGATCAAATCGACGCCAGCCTAAATGCGCGCGATTGAGCGTCAACGATCACTCGTCCGCCGCGATAACGACGCGATTTCGCCCTTCCGCCTTGGCCTGATACAGCGCCTTGTCCGCGCGACGCAATAAATCATCGACACTTTTGTCCTGGGCTCCGATCACGGCGACGCCGATGCTCACCGTAAACGCGGGGAGGCCATCGGTGCGATCGTTAGCCACGGCGGCGCGCAGTTTTTCTGCCACGCCGGCGGCAGCGGATGCCGCCATCTCCCGCAGTATCAGCGCAAATTCTTCACCGCCGATCCGGCCGATGATGTCGCTGCCTCGCAGCGTGCCCAGCGCAATGCTGGCGAAGCGCTTCAGCACCAGGTCGCCGATGGCATGCCCGTAGGTATCGTTGACGCTCTTGAAGTGGTCCAGATCGAGCATCACCACACACATCGGCCGGCCCGATCGGCGCGACAGCTGCAGCTCGCGATTGCCGACATCCATGAATTGCCGCCGATTGGCCAGCCCGGTCAGGCTGTCGCGCGTTGCCATTTCATAAAGATTGGCCGCATAGCGCCTGACCCGATTGACCAGCGGACGAAAGATGAAAATCGCCTCCAGCGTCAGTGTGATCAGCAGCGTGATCAGCACCACCCTCTGCGCGGTGCGCAGCCATTCGATGCGCCGATTGGCCTCATCCTCGAAAATGGATACGGCCTTATTCAAGTCGGGCAGGAGCGTCGCGCGGGCCGCATTCTGCAGCCGTCGATAAGCCGCCTCGACGTCGTCGCCGGGCGCGGGTTCGGCAAACTGGCGCGCATCCTGCACAAACTGGCGCACGGCGGGGTCCAGCGGCGCGGCGCCCTCCCGATAAAACCGATGCGCCGCCGGCGACAGCGTCTGCCGGATGCCCAGATCGCCGCCCTCGGTCAACGCCTTTTCCGAGCGTTCCATCAGGCTGACCGCATCGAGCAGCGGCTGGCGTGCGCTCGCGTCACCTGCGTGCAGATCGGTTGCCAGCAGTCCGACGCGCTGCGACAGCATGCGTTGCCGCCCCGCCACGTTGATCACCGTGGCGGAATCTCCCTGGGCCACGATCACGTTGTTAAGCAGCACGTGCACGGCGCCAGACAGAATGGCGATCAGCGCCAGTCCAGCGACATAGGCATAGGTAAGGCGTCTGGCAATCGCACGCTCGGCGTCCATGATGATTCCGTCGGTTCTGATAACGCGTGGAAAATAAAGGCGTCTGGAAAGTTTTTTCCCCTGCGTCCAGCTTGAAACAACTGCACCCCTTCCAGCAAGAGGGGACACCGCACCGCCTGCCGGCATGGCGTTGTCCTGAAGGCGCAGCGGACCTTCCGCGGTGTGACCTCGCCGCGCGGTACAACCGATTTTCAATATCGATGTTTCATATGGTGGATCTTGCATGCTGACGAGCAAATCGCGAGTATCGATGCACTGAGCGCGAACGCGCCATAACGGGGATACATAGCGATGTCGACCTTACACACTCGCGCCACCGTGCGTGCATGCGCGGCCGTATTCGCCCTCGCGATCCTGGCAGGTCCGGCTTCGCTCTGGGCTCAACAGAACGGCGCAGGCGCCGGCCAGACATACACTTTGCCCGCCACACCGGCGACGGTAGCCTGGGGGCATTACGATGCCACCACATCACCCGTGCTGCGCATTAAATCGGGCGATACGGTGGTGTTTCATACCGTGCTCACCAGCAGTCCCACCGCCCTGGAGAAGGCCGGCGTCAAACCGGCCGATGTGGAGCAGAGCCTGCGCGATCTGTTCGATGGCGTGGCCGCGAAAGATCGCGGACCCGGCGGGCATATTCTCACCGGCCCGGTAGCCATCGACGGCGCCGAGCCCGGCGACACGCTGGAAGTGCGGATCAGAAAGATCGACCTTGCCATTCCGTACGCCTACAACGGCTTCCGCTACGGCGCCGGTTTCCAGACCGATGATTTTCCCTACGCGCGCATGAAGATCATTCCGCTCGACCGGGTAAAGCGCATGGCCCACTTCGCGCCCGGCATCGACATTCCGCTGCATCCGTTTTTCGGCAGCATGGGCGTGGCGCCGCCGGCGGGCTTCGGCCGTTACGACAGCGCACCGCCCACGATCATCGGCGGCAACATGGACAACAAGGAGCTGGTGGAAGGTTCGACCGTGTATTACCCGGTGTTCGCCAGCGGTGCGCTGTTCCAGATCGGCGACGGCCACGCCGGCCAGGGCAACGGCGAAGTCGACATCACCGCGATGGAAACCTCGCTGGTTGGCACGCTGCAGTTCATCGTGCACAAGGGGATGAAGACCGGCGTCTACCCGCGCGCCGAAACGCCGACGCATTACATTGCCATGGGCTTCGACGACGACCTCACCGTCGCCGCGCACAAGGCCGTCACCGACATGATCAACTTTCTGGTCGAGCAAAAGCACATGAGCCGCGATGACGCCTACATGCTGATCAGCGTGGCCGGCGACATCGACATCACCGAGCTGGTCGATCACAACAAGGGCGTGCACGTCATGCTGCCCAAGGCGATTTTTCACTGAGCTCTGGCGACCGGCATTGCCTGAGCGACATCGTTCAAAACGGATGTCAGGCCTCAGAGCAGAGGCGGTAGAACCCTCACGACGCCCCTGCTTCGCGGCTGACGCAGTCGTCGTTCGCCGCTACGCAAGCGTCGACTTGCCGCCACGGCAAGCGCCGTCTGCACGAGACAAAGGCGGCCAGCGCTCTGGCGGTGCCCGTCGAGTCATCGGCAGCCCCATTGTTGACAGCGACAACGCGCGGGCGCGCACCCGACATTCCATCGCCATGCGCTGACCGGAGCGATGAGCTGCGGCATTTGATGCGCTGGACAGCGGGCGCCGGGAAGCCTATCGTTTCAGTATATTTCATATTTCACTAAACAATGAAATCCAAACCACGACAGGTAGATTTGCCCTACGCACGCGCCGTGCAGACCGCCAAGCTTCTGGGCGCGCTGGCCAACGCGCGCCGGCTGCTGATCCTTTGCCGCCTTTTCAAGCACGGCGAGACGTCGGTAGGGCAGCTGGCGCAGGACCTCGGCATGGGGCTTTCCGCGCTCTCGCAGCACCTTGCACGCATGCGTGAACAAGGCCTGGTCACTCAGCGCCGGGAAACCAGGCATCTGATCTATCGCATCACCGACACGTCGTTTGCCCAGCTGCCGTCGCTTCTGCAAAACATCTGCGCCGACACGAACGATCAATCCGCACTCCCTGGAGACGAGAACATGAAACTGATGCACACCGCTGCAGCCGTGATGGGCCTGGCACTCACCAGCACCGGCGTCCTCGCCGCCGATAACTTCTGGTTGACCCCCACGATCCACGGTGCGGGAAAAATCCATCCGCTGCCGCAAGCGGCGTACCAGCCCGATGGCAAGGCGACCTACAAGGTGGTGTTCGGTCTGACCAAGGGTTCGGAGAAGCCCGATCAAGCCAACCCGGGCCTCGAGCGCGTGGCGCGCACCGTCAATCTCTATGTCAACGCCGGCGTTCCGCTCAAGCATCTGCATTTCGTTGCCATCGCTTCCGGTGAAGCCACCGCCATTGTGCTGAACGACGAGCAGTACCGAAAGCAGTTCGGCGTGGCCAACCCCAACCTCCCGATCATCGCGCAGCTCAAGTCGGCCGGTGTGGACGTCGCCGTGTGCGGACAGGCCGTGGCCGAACATCAGTACGATTATGCGTGGATCGACAGCCAGGTGACCCTCGCCCTGTCGACGTTGACCACCGTGACGGAGCTGCAGCAGAAGGGCTATGCCCTGATGCCGCTCTGAGCCATGACCGTCCGACTCAGGCCGCGGTGGCGTTTTACGGTTCGATGGGTCGCGCCGTTGCTGGCCTGCGCGCTGGCTGCCTCGACCAGCGCGGCGACCGACCACCCGGACTACCTGCCGCCATGGAGTGCGCCACCGGCTGGCGGCGTGCATTTCAGCGTCGCGCCGTTCGACGCCATAGCGGATCTGCACGGCGACATCGTCGATCCGCAGCTGACCGTGTTCTTTGCCGGCAATCAGTTCATGGTGGTCGCCGATCTGGTGGCGTCGTTCAAAAAGGCCTATCCGAACGATGCGCGCGTGTTCGTCGAAACGCTGCCGCCGGGCATTCTCGCCAGGCAGGTGGAAACCGGCTCGCTGGTGATGGGCAATCTGAAAATCGACCTCAAGCCGGATGTGTTCACCGGCGGCAAGGGTTCGATTGCCGCGCAGCAGGCGGCGCATGGCTGGTTTGCCGAGACGTAAGACTACGCCGCCAACCCGCTGGCCATTCTGGTTGCCCAAGGCAATCCGAAGGGCATCCGGGGGCTTGCCGATCTGGGTCGACCGGACGTTCGCGTGAGCATGCCCAACCCGCAAACCGAAGGTATCGCCAGACAGATCGAAGCCAGCTACCGCAAAGCCGGCGGTGACGCGCTGGACGTCCGCATCATGAAGGCCAAGGTCGCCGACGGCAGCACGTTCCTTACCAGCATCCACCACCGGCAGTCACCGATACGCGTACTGCAGGGTGACTCCGATGCGGCGCCGGTATGGTTCACCGAAGCCTATTTCCAGCAGCAGATCCTGCATCACCCGGTAGAAACCATCGCGATCCCCACCGACCAGAACACCACCGCCACCTACACCGCCGCCCGCATGAAGGATGCGCCGCACGCGCAGGCAGCCCGGGATTTTCTGAGCTTCATGCGCTCCCCCGCCGCGCGGGCCATCTATCGCAAATACGGTTTTCAGCCGCCGCCGTAAGGCCCGGCCGCCTGACCTGACCGGCCGATCCTCGACTTCGATCGACTTTGGAAGAACCATGAGTTCACAGCACCCCATCGGTATCCACGGCGCAACGCGACTTGACGGCTGGCGGCTGGCTGCCATCGCCATGCTGTCGGTGCGCTTTGTGCAGGGCTGGATCTTCTGGGGCGGCGGCAGCCGCCGTTTCATCTATGCCCCGAGCAAACTCGATCCCAGCTCGCACACGTGGCTGGCAAACAAATTCCAGTCCGCCATGCCCGGCGCACTGCTTGGCATGGATCGCGTCGTCGATTACATGCTGCACCACTTCACGCTGATGTATGCCGGCGCCGTGGCGTTCAGCGCGGCGGAACTGATCTTCGGCCTGTTCCTGCTGTTCGGTTTCATGACGCGATTGTCGGCACTGGTGACGATCGCCTTCAGCGTGGTGCTGATGCTGCTGTTCGGCTGGCAGGGCGCCACCTGCATCGACGAGTGGACCATGGCCGCGTGCAACTTCGCCATCGGCGTCACGCTGTTCGTGGCCGGCTCGGCCGCCTATTCGGTGGACAGCTGGCTGATGCGCAGAAATCCGGCGCTGGCCGATCGCGGCTGGTTTCAGTGGTTCGGCAGCGGCACCTTGAGTGCGGCAAGGATCGATCGCCTGGGTGTGATCGGTGCCGTGCTCACCGTCCTGTTCGTCGTGATGACATACAACCACTACCGCGGCTCGGTGTTCACCCCGTTTCATGGCGGCCCGGTCAGCCCATCGAAGCATCATGTGAGTCTTTCGGGCGGCCGTCTGGACGGCCGCGGCACCATCACGTTCACCGCCTATCTCGATGCGGGTACGCCGGAAGCGCCGGCCAATATCGTGCGCGCCGATCTGAGCAACGCGCAGGGTCAGGTTGTGGAAACCTGGGACAGCGCCGCACTGGCCGCGCTGCCCGCCAGCGCCTTCGTCAACGACTACCGCTACAACACGTTTGGCCCGGGCTATGCCGGCATGACCGCCGAGATGGGCGCGCGTGCGGTGATCAGCCTGCCGCCGGCGCAGGCGGGACTTCAGCTGACCAGCGGCGCGTACAACCTGGTTCTGCACAGCGTCAACGGCCACCGCTACACGCTGACGGTGCAACGTCCGTGACCGACTCCCACCCTCGCCATCGCGATCTCGCACAGGCGTCCGCGGTGCGGTCGTCATCATCGATCGCCCGTCCAGCCATCTCATACCCACCAGGTGCATGCCCTGTTGGCGGCCACCCGAACAGAGGATTTTTCCGATGAACGAAACAACCCACCTTTTGCACGCTGCCGCGCGGTCGAGGCCATGAATCCCTACGTATTGTCTGCCATCGGCGGCGTGCTGATCGGCGTATCCGCCGTGCTGCTGATGGGCGCGCTGGGACGCATTGCCGGCATCAGCGGTATCGCCAGCAGCTTGCTGCTGAGCAAGCCGACGGACTACGGCTGGCGGCTGGCCTTCGTGGTCGGCCTCATTGCGGCGCCCCTGCTCATGCTGGCGCTGACCGGCGCCAGCGGCATCGGCGAGCCAGTGGTGCGCTGGCCGTGGATGCTGCTGGCCGGCTTGCTGGTGGGCATCGGCACCAAGCTGGGCAGCGGCTGCACCAGCGGCCATGGGGTTTGCGGAACGGCACGGCTGTCACGGCGATCCATCGCGGCCACCGTGGTGTTCATGCTGTTCGGCGTGGCGACGGTTTTTATGATGCGGCATGTGTTCGGAGTAGGCCTGTGAAAATCATCGTTGCACTTGTGGCCGGCCTGCTGTTCGGCCTTGGCCTCAGCCTTGGCGGCATGACTCAGCCGGCGGTCGTGCTGGGATTTCTCGACGTGTTCGGCGCGTGGAATCCGCGGCTGATCTTCGTCATGGGCGCTGCCGTGCTCACCACCGGCATCGGCTATCGCTGGGTCTTGCGCCGTAAAAAGCCGCTGCTCGACGCCACGTTTCACGTGCCGACCGCCAGACACCTGGATCGCCGCCTGCTCGGTGGCGCCGCGCTTTTCGGCACCGGCTGGGGCGTGGCGGGTTACTGCCCCGGCCCTGCACTCGCGTCGATAGGTGCCCTGTCTCCGTCCCTGCTCCTGCTGGTCGGATCGATGCTGGCCGGCTGGTGGATCGCCTCGAAGATCCCCGCGAACGTCGCAACGTGAAATGACCGTGTTAGGAGACCGCCATGCATAAGCCCGACGTCGAATCCTTTTTTGAAAGTTCGACCAACACCTTCAGCTACGTCGTCTGGGACGCCGCGACCGGAAAAGCCGCCGTGCTGGACTCCGTCCTCGATTACGACGCCGCTTCCGGCCGCACCAGCTTCGCCTCTGCCGACGCGCTGATCGCCTTTGTACAAGCGAAAGGATTGCACACGCAGTGGGTGATCGACACGCATGTGCATGCCGATCACCTGTCGGCCTCGCCGTACGTGCAAAGCAAACTGGGCGGCAAGCTGGCCATCGGCGAACACATACGCACCGTGCAGGACACGTTCGGCAAGCTGTTCAATGCCGGCACCGCGTTCCAGCACGACGGCAGCCAGTTCGATCACCTGTTCAAGGACGGCGAGCACTATTTCGTCGGTGATATCGAAGCTATCGCGATGCACACGCCCGGGCACACGCCCGCCTGCATGACCCATCTCATCGGCGACGCTGCGTTTGTCGGCGACACCCTCTTCATGCCCGACTACGGTACGGCGCGCTGCGATTTTCCCGGTGGCGATGCCCGCGCGCTCTACCGCTCCATCCAGAAAATCTTTGCGCTGCCTGACGCCACGCGCATTTTTCTCTGCCACGACTACAAGGCCGCCGGCCGCGAGCAGTTCGCGCATGAGACGACGGTGGGCGCGGAGCGTCAGAGCAATATCCACGTGCGCGACGGCATTACCGAGGACGCGTTCGTGCAGATGCGCACCGAACGCGACGCGACGCTGTCGATGCCGCGACTGATTCTGCCCTCGGTCCAGGTGAACATGCGTGCGGGCCACCTGCCCGAGGCCGAAGAGAACGGCGTGCGCTATCTGAAAATACCGATCAACACGCTTTGAGGACGGCCCGCGCGCGGCGCCACTGGCGTCGCCCACGATACCGACGTTCGATTGCTGCAAGCACGCTTCTCCACACGGAAACCCGATCATGCCGCCCAAACGCCTTACACGCTCGCTGAGCGTGGACACTCAGATCGACGAAGCCGACATGGCCACCCTCGCCGGGCTCGGCTTTCGCAGCGTCATCAACAACCGGCCCGACGGTGAAGAGGCGCAGCAGCCGAGCAGCGCAACGCTCGACGCGGCGGCGCAAAAAGCTGGATTGGGCTATCGCCACATTCCGGTCATATCCGGGCAGATTCAGGGCGATCAGGTCGATGCTTTTGCGGCGGCGATCGCGTCGATGCCGACGCCGATCCTGGCATTCTGTCGCACGGGCACGCGCTCCACCTCGCTGTGGGCACTCGCCTCGGCGCCAGCGCTGGGCGCCGAGGCCGTACTGCAAACCGCATCCGGCGCCGGCTACGATCTGAGCGCCCTGCGCCCGCGCCTTGAGGAGTCGAAAACGGCCGCGCATCCAACGACGGTGAAGCCGCGCCTGCGGACGGCCGTGCAGGTGCTGATTGTCGGCGGCGGTTCGGCCGGGTGTGCCGTGGCGTCCAGCCTGCTGGCGCGCGAGCTGTCGCTGGAGATCACGATCATCGAGCCCAGCGACAAGCACTACTACCAGCCGGCGTGGACGCTGGCCGGCGGTGGCGTTTTCGACATTGCCAAGACCGAAGTGCCAACGGCGCAGGTGATTCCTCGCGGGGTGAAGTGGGAACGTGCCGCCGTCGACACGCTGATGCCCGAACGCAATGGCGTCAGGCTCAGCGACGGTCGCCAGATCGATTACCAGTATCTGATCGTGACGCCAGGACTGACGCTGCGCTGGGATCGCATCGAAGGACTGTCGGACGCGCTGGGGCGCAACGGCGTCACCTCCAACTACCGCTTCGACCTGGCACCCTACACCTGGAAACTGGTGCGCGAGCTCAAGCGTGGCCGCGCGCTTTTCACGCAGCCGGGCATGCCCATCAAATGCGCCGGCGCACCGCAGAAAGCGATGTATCTGTCGTGCGACCACTGGTATCGCCAGGGGCTGACCGACCAGATCGATGTGCAGTTCCACAATGCCGGTGCGGTGCTGTTCGGCGTGCAGGACTTCGTTCCGCCGCTGATGGAATACGTGAAAAAATACCAGGCGCAGCTTTGCTTCAACTCCACGCTGGTGGGTGTCGATGGCGCCGCCCGTCGGGCGACATTCGAGGACAAGCAGGCCGACGGCACCACCCGCCGCCGCGTGGTCGACTTCGACATGCTGCATGCCGTGCCGCCGCAGACCCCGCCGGATTTCGTGAAGGACAGCCCGCTGGCGGATGCGGCCGGTTGGCTGGCCGTCGATCAGCAGACCTTGCGCCATCCCACGTTCGAAAACGTCTTCAGCCTGGGCGACGTGTGTTCGGCGCCGAACGCAAAGACGGTGGCGGCGATCCGCAAACAGGCGCCCGTGGTGGCGGAGAACCTGCTGGCGGTCATGCATCATCGCCAGCGGCATGCGGTGTATGACGGCTACGGCGCGTGCCCCTTGACGGTCGAACGCGGGCGCGTGGTGCTGGCCGAATTCGGCTATGGCGGCAAGCTGCTGCCGACGTTCCCGCTCGATCCCACGAAACCGAGCCGACTGGCCTGGCTGCTGAAGGCCAAGGCGCTGCCGCCGATCTATTTCCACATGGTGCTGCGCGGGCGCGAATGGCTGGCCGAACCGGTCATGGTTGACGGGGCGCTCTGATGCATGCCCTGGCACTGCAGGATTTTCTGGCCATTCTTTGCGGTTCGCTGGTCGGCTTTTCGCTGGCCCTGATCGGCGGTGGCGGCTCCATTCTCGCCATGCCGCTGGTGCTCTACGTGGCCGGCGTACACGACCCGCATCTGGCTATCGGAACAAGCGCGCTGGCCGTCGCCGCCAATGCCTTCGCCAACCTGATACCGCACGCGCGCGCCGGACACGTGCGCTGGAAGGCGGCCTTCACCTTTGCAGCAACCGGCGTCATCGGCGCTTACGTCGGCTCGACCCTAGGCAAGGCCGTGAACGGACAGCGCCTGCTGGTGCTGTTTGCCCTGCTGATGCTGGTGGTGGCGGCGCTGATGCTGCGCGGGCGCCGCGGTGGAACGGTAGATCGCTATCCGCTACCGCACATGTATCCGCGCCTGGGCGCCACCGGGCTCGGCGCTGGCGCACTGTCCGGCTTCTTCGGCATTGGCGGCGGATTTCTGATCGTGCCGGGGCTGATGCTGGCCAGCGGGATGGAGATCATCTATGCGATCGGCACATCGCTGTTTTCCGTCGGCGCGTTCGGCCTCACCACCACGGTGAACTACGCCATGTCCGGACTGGTGGACTGGCGCGTGGCGGCGGAGTTTATCGGCGGCGGCATTGTCGGCGGCTGGATCGGCGCACTCGGCGCCAGGCGCCTGGCAAAAACGCGCGGTGCACTCAACCTGATTTTCGCCATCGTCATCATCCTGGTAGCGATCTTCATGCTCTTCAAGTCGCTTCGACACTGAGCCTGTTTACCGCGGCCACAACGCCGCAGCGAAGGGCCCTGAGCTTGCATCGGCGTAACCTTGTCGATGCTGATTCATCCGCACGCGTGTGCACTTGAACGCATGTTCCGTCACGCTGGAGTTTTCGCTGTGAACCACGTTGGTGATGCTCTGCTGCTCGCGCGAATCCAGTTCGCGTTTACCGTGTCGTTCCACATCATTTTTCCCGCGATCAGCATCGGCCTGGCCAGTTATCTGGCGGTACTCGAAGGCCTGTGGCTGCGCACCGGAAAGGTGGTGTATCGCGAGCTGTTTTTCTTCTGGTCGAAGATTTTCGCCGTCGGCTTCGGCATGGGCGTGGTCTCCGGCGTGGTGATGAGCTACGAGTTCGGCGCCAACTGGGCGGGCTTTTCGCAGGTGGCCGGCGCGGTCACCGGACCGCTGCTCGCCTATGAAGTGCTCACCGCGTTTTTTCTCGAAGCGGGTTTTCTCGGCATCATGCTGTTCGGCTGGACGCGCGTCGGGCCGCGGCTGCATTACCTGGCGACCTTGATGGTCGCCGTCGGCACACTGATCTCCACGTTCTGGATTCTGGCATCCAACAGCTGGATGCAGACGCCGCAGGGCTTTGCCCTGGTGAACGGCAGGATCGTGCCGGTGGACTGGTTCAAGATCATCTTCAATCCGTCGTTTCCCTACCGGCTGATGCATATGGCGATCGCCGCCTTCATCGTGGCCGCCATGCTGGTCGGTGCGTGCGGCGCGTGGCATCTGCTGCGCGGACGCCGCGATGCGGCGATCAAGAAATCGTTCTCGATGGCGATGTGGATGATCGTGTGCATCGTGCCGGTCCAGATTGCCGTCGGCGATGCGCACGGCATCAATACGCGCAAATATCAGCCGGCCAAGATCGCCGCGATCGAAGGCCTGTGGGAGACCGAGAAAGGCGGCACCTCGCTCAACCTGGTGGGCTGGCCGGACATGCAGGACGAGGTCACGCGCTACGCGGTGAAGATTCCGCATCTGGGCAGCCTGATCCTTACGCACAGCTGGGACGGCGAGATCCAGGGCCTGAAAGACTTTGCTCCGCGCGATCGGCCCGATTCCACCATCGTGTTCTGGAGTTTCCGCATCATGGTGGGCATGGGTTTCCTGATGCTCTTTCTCGGCCTGCTTGGCCTGGCGCTGCGGCGCGGTGGCCGGCTCTACGAGTCGCGCTTTTTGCAGCGCTTCGCCCTGCTGATGGGGCCATCCGGTCTGATCGCGCTGCTGGCCGGCTGGGTCACCACCGAAGCCGGGCGACAGCCGTGGGTGGTCTACGGCGTGCTGCGCACGGCCGATGCGTCGTCGGCGCTTTCTGCCCAGCAGGTCGGCACGTCGCTGATGATTTTTGTCATCGTGTATTTCGTGGTGTTCGGCACCGGCATCTACTACATGCTCAAGCTGATGGGCAAAGGCCCGTCGCTGGCCGATACCACCGACACGCACGGCGACGACACCGGCAAAGGCGCGCCGCGCTTCGACCATCGCCCGCTGTCCCGTCCCACCGATCCGATCGACGAATAGGCACCGCCATGCACATCGATCTCCCCATGATTTGGGCCGCCATCATTGGCCTGGGCGTATTCCTCTACGTGCTGCTCGACGGCTTCGATCTCGGCATCGGCCTGCTCTTTCCGTTCTTCCATGGCGAAGGCGACCGCGAAGTCATGCTCAACACGGTTGCCCCGGTGTGGGACGGCAACGAGACGTGGATGGTGCTAGGCGGCGCC
>CBAAAD010000004.1:8661-28563 GCA_964658785.1 uncultured Methylobacterium sp. | reverse complement strand
AATGGCAGCCGCACAAGATCCAGGGCTGGACGCCGGACTTTTTGCCGGGCGTGCTGAACCGGCAGATCGTCGAACGCATCGTGCTGGTCGACGACGTGCTGTCGCGCGATACCGCTCGCGACCTGGCGCAAAAGGAAGGCATCTTCGTCGGCATCTCGGCCGGCGCCACGCTTGCCGCCGCGCTGGAAGTGGCCAAGGATGCGCCGGAAGGCTCGGTGCTGCTGGCGATGCTGCCCGATACCGGCGAACGCTACCTGTCGACGTTTCTGTTCGAAGGCGTCAATGAAGGGTCGGACGAAATCAGTTGACGAGGGCTGATGTTTTGCTAACGGCTCGGCAAAAAAAACGGGTGCCAAAAGCACCCTTTTTTATTCGGCTGCGTTTCTCATCGTGCTGACTTAGCGCGCGGCGCTTTGCGCTGGCCGAGCACATTGGCATTCGAGTCGGCGATCATTTCCTGCATGACTTTGCGCGCGCCTTGGGGCTGGTGTTTGCGAATCGCCGCGAGCACTTTCTGATGGTGTGGGAGGGCATATTTGAAGTCTTTCGCCGTGCGCGCCGAGATAGCGAAATAGGCGGCGAGCGCGGTCTGGATCACGGCAAAAAGCGAACCGAGCAACGGGTTGTTGGTTGCCAGCAAAATCGCCTCGTGAAAAGCGACGTCCGCAACAATCCACTGGTCGATGTTGGCAGCGTCCTCCATCGCACGATAGGCAAGCTCGATATCCTCCACCTGCTGGACGCTGCCGAATTGTGCCGCCAGGGCCGCCGCGGCGGGCTCGATGATCTCGCGCATCTGCATCAGCGTCTGCGAAAACTCATGCGTTGGCATCGAAGCGCAGCGCCACGCCAGAACGTCCGCGTCAAGCTGGCTCCAGTAGCGCTCGGCGCGAATGCGGGTACCGATCTTCGGGCGCGATTCGATCAGACCTTTTGCTGAAAGTACCTTGATGGCTTCGCGCAAGGCCGTGCGGCTCACGCTCATGCGCGTGGCCAACACTTCCTCACTCGGTAGCAGCTCCCCCTGTTTCAGCTCGCCTCGGACGATGCGTTCACCCAGCTCTTGAACGACGTGATGGTGCAAGCTGAGCCGACGAGGCGTCTTGTCAGTGAACGTAACGGAAGACCTTTCCACGAGTTTGCCCAATCGAGTAGAAGTGTTCAAAGACTACCTTCAAATCCCGCCTTGGCGGAGGCGGCGCGCACAGGGGTCTGATGCCCGCCGCCAACAGGTGTCGCGCCACGATGCATGCACGCCACGGATCAGAATTTCAGCCGTACCGTTGCCGTTGCGCGACGGTCTTCCAGATAGCTTGCGTCGGGCAAGGTGGGCCGAACGAAATAGCTGCTGAGATGGCGGCCGAGCAGGTTGACCATATCCAGCGACACCGTGACGTTGGGCGAGATGTCGTAACCGAAAGAGGCATCGAGAATGCCGTAACTCTTGGTGTAGATCGGCTGCAGACTGGTGTCGGTGTAATAGGTGGAGGAGAGGAAATGGCTGCGCCAGTTGTAGGCCAGCCGTGCGGAGAGGCCGTGGTTTTCGTAGATCAGCACAACATTGGAGCTGTTCTTGGAAAGATTCTCCAGCGGCGTGGACTGCCCGGGAATAATGCCCGTGGCGCTGCTGTCCACGTAGGTATAGTTGGCCTGCACGCCGAAACCCCTGAACGCCTCGGGCAGGAAGTCGAAGAATTGCTGGTAGGCAAATTCCACACCTCGCAGCGTACCGCTGTCCGCATTCACCGGCCGGCTGATCTGATAGTTCTCACCGTAGAACGGCTCCACGTCCGTGGTGTAGGCGATGAATCCGCTCACCTTTTTGTAGAAGACGTCGCCGAAGATGTACCCGCCCTTGTTGAAATACCAGCCGAGCGAACCGTCGTAGCCGTTGGCCGTCATCGGTTTGAGATCGGGGTTGCCGGCCGAGCCCGTATGAAAAAACGTGGTGAGCGTCAGCGACGGCGACAGCTGTGAGAAATCCGGCCGCGTGACGGTCTTCGAGGCGGCGAAACGGGCCTGCAGTGTATCGGTGAAGTTGAATTGCACGTTGAGGCTGGGCAGCACGTTCCAGTAGCTGCTGCGCTGATTCAGCGGCGACACCACGCCGTCCAGCGACTGGCTGCCGCTGACGGCTTCCCTGGTCTGCACCGCGCGCACGCCGAGGTTGCCACTGAACGGAACGGCACCGTCGCCGCCAAATTCCAGCGTGGCGTATCCGCCGCCGGTTTTCTCGCTCAGAGCGTACATGGAGAGCGGATCGTAACCGGGCAGTGTCCCCAGATTGAACAGCCGATAGATCGACGCGGCATCACGCACGGCGTTAGGGTTGGGAACCGTCCACGTACCGAGATCGCTGAAACTGGTGTTGGTCATCAGCCCGGGTAGCACCGATGCCGGCTGACCGAAGTAGTTGGTGCCCGAAAGAACGCTGTAGCGCACGTCGTTGATGGACTCGTTGGTCGCCGCACGGTCGGAATAGCGGTAGCCGAATTTCAACGCGCGGAAAAAATCGTTCTCGGTGTCATAGCGCAAATCCAGACGCGCGGTTTTTTCGGTGCCGGTATTGTGCTGCCGATAGTTGTTCACCGTGCTGTAGTTGAAGTTACTCGGGTTGCGGATGTCAAAGCCGTTGTAGCTGTTGCCCGGTACCGTGCTGCCCGTATTCAGGGAAAACGACGGCGCACCGCCGTAGAGCGTGATCTCGTCGAAATTCTGGTTGTGTACGCTGTTGGTGTAGCTGAGGTTGCTGGTCAGCGTCCACGCGTCGTGGTGCCAGTTGCTTCCGCCGGAAAACTGGTACGTCTTGTCGCGCAGATCCTGGGTGAAGCTCTCGGGCTCCACGCCCACGTTGGTAAACGTACCCGACGCGAAGTCGCTGGTACCCGGATACAGGGTTATGTCGTGGGCTGATCCGAAACTGGTGTCGACATACATTGCTTCGGTATTGCCGTGCTGTTTGAAATCCGCCAGGTAGCTGTCGACGTAGAACTGCAGATCCTTGGTTGGCTGCCACTGCAGCGAGCCGTTGATGCCTACACGACTGCGCGTGCCGTAGTTGTAGGCATAGTATTCGCCACCCGGCACGTTGATCGGGTCACCCTTTCCGGTCGCTGGATCAACATGGTAGAGATCGGTGCGGACGGCGGGCTGCGTCAGGCCCGTGTAGTTTTCGCGGTAAGGACGATCCTGATACGAAAAGGCAATCAGCGCGCCAATCTTGCCGATGTCGGTTTCCCAGGTGTTGCTGAGCAATACCG
Source organism: uncultured Methylobacterium sp. (assembly GCA_964658785.1). Classification (GTDB taxonomy): domain Bacteria; phylum Pseudomonadota; class Gammaproteobacteria; order Xanthomonadales; family Rhodanobacteraceae; genus Rhodanobacter. The sequence continues at coordinate 25,303 of CBAAAD010000004.1, read as the reverse complement.
AAGCCTTTGGCTTGCTGCGCCCGGCGAGGTCGACGTACTCCATGCCGGCGCTGGCCGCCACCTTGAAACCCTGGAAGTCGAACGGACGATGCGTGCGCAGGTCGACGATGCCGCCGATGCCGCCCTCGACCTGATCCGCCGTGGGCGTTTTGTAAACATCGACACCAGCCAAAAGCTCGGCCGGAATATCCTCGAAGTTCAGTGATCGCCCGCCCGCGGCGGTGAAGATCGTGTTGCCATTGAGCTGCGTTTCAATTTCGGTGAGGCCGCGAATCGCCACGTTCTGACCTTCGCCCTGATCCTGCGTCACCTGCACGCCGGTAACCCGCTGCAGCGCATCGGCGACGTTGGTGTCCGGTAACTTGCCGATGTCCGAGGCAACGATCGAGTCGACGATCTGGTCCGCATAGCGCTTGCGCGCCTGCGATGATTCGAGGCTTTCGCGCGTGCCGGTGACGACCACGGTATTGAGCTGCACCACGCCGGTTTTATCCTTGTCGTTATTTTGCGCCGGCTTTGTCGCGTCCTTGGACGGCGCCGGCGTCGTGGCGTCACTGGGAGCTGCCGTTGACGTCTGTGCCCAGAGCGGCGCTGCGCTGAGCAGGCCGAGCGAGGCGGCGATCCAGAGCGGTAGCGTGCGGCGTTGCGTAGTCATGTGGTCTTCCCCCGGGAAGTGCATCGAGTCGATGGATGAGATAAGGCTTGGATCGCCAGAACGAGATGACATGCAAGGTCATCCCGCCGGATGCGGGCGGTGCGCGTTGGTGCGTGCTGATCGCGTCGTGTAGCAACGGCTCGTTAGTGAAAAGCGTCCATGGCCTGGGTCAGCTGGCCACGGTCGTTGACCGCGCCCATGCCGTATCTCTCCCAATCGGGATAGGCATCCGGCTCCCAGTAGAAGACGCCAAGGCCATGCGGCCCTACGGCATGGGTGACGCGTATGAGTTCGCCGAGCATGGCCCGGGCGGCGCTGGCCTGCTCCCAGCGCATGCCTACTTCGCTGACGACCACATCGCAGCCGTAGCGCGCCACCATGTCCTGCATGTTGGCGGCGATCTTCGTGATGTAGTCCTGCCAGTTGGTGTCGTCCGGATAGAGCGACATGCCAATGGCATCCCAGTGGCCGCCAGCGGCCTTGAGGTTGTCAAAGAACCAGCGAAAGTCGGCGTTTTTATAACCGTTCGCCAAGTGCACAATCACCTTGGCCTCGGGATACACCGCCTTGCTTGCGGCGTAGCCGCTATCGATCAGCTGGGCGAGCGCCTGGAAATACGGCGTATGGCCATTCGGCCACTGCATGCCGCTATTGATTTCGTTGCCGACCTGAATCCAGCTGACATCGATGCCGTTGGATTTCAGATAGCTGAGGATGCCCTGCGTGTGTGCGTAGACATCCTTCACCAGCTCGGACTGGTCATGCGTGTTCCAGGCCACCGGTTTGGCTTGCTGGCCAGGGTCGGTCCAGGTGTCGCTGTAATGAAAATCAATCATCACGCGCATGCCCAGCGCCTGGGCGCGGCGTGCCTTGGAGAGCACGTCCGTACCATCGTTCCGACCATCGGCAGGATTCACCCATACACGCAGGCGCACTGCGTTGATGCCAGCGCGGCTGATCAGCGCAAAAAAGTCGGTCGGCTTGCCCGCGGCGTCGCGAAAGACTTTGCCAGCGGCTTCCTCCTGGTTGATCCAGCTGATGTCGGCACCCTTGGCAAATTCGGCGCCCTGCGCGCGCGCCGTGGGCAGGTAAAGCAGGAGCAGAAGCAGGCTCGATAGGAGCGCTTTGCTGGCGATCGTCATTGTTGAAACTCCCCTGTCTGGCGCCGGCGGCGTTCCCCTGTGGTCATGGAGTCGCACTCGGCGCGGGCTCGATATCCAGTCCGTAAACAGCGCGCAGCCGCGCCGATAGAAGCTGCGCGGATTGCGCCGGCGTTTTAGCGATGGGGTTCTGCCGGTAGATCGGCGCGTCGGCGCGCAGCGGCAGCACGCTCAACGTCAACGGCTTATCGAGTGAAGCGGTAAAGCGTCGCAAGCCCACGGACCACACGCGGCCATCGCCGTAATTGTCATCGAGCAGGTGGGTGTCGGCGAAAAGTCGACCGATGTCACCCTGGTAATCGATGTCGAGGTAGACATCGCGAAGGCCGTGAAATAGGTCTTTCGGTAGCGTGAGCGTCCATGCGGCGGCATCGCTGAAGGTTTCCGGCATGGGCTGCATCGCGGCATGCGCGGCGCCGCCCATCCGCACCGGTGGCACTGCGCGCGCGTCGCGCAAGGCGGCGGTCTCGACCGTTAGCTCCTGCGGAGCTGCTTTGGCCTGATACACGGCAAATGCACCGTCGTCCGCCATCCGCTGCAGCGGAAGACTCGTTTTGAGGTCTGCGGAAAGTGCCGGATAAAAAGCCACCCGGAATCCCGGGTTATCGATCGAACTGAGATGGACGGCATCACCTTCAATGTACAGGGCATCCGGACTCATGACGAGGCTGCGCACGCCACCAACGTCACCCAGCCAGAGCTGCGCCGCCTGCCCGCGGCTGACAATCAGCACGTGCACGGTCACACCGTTGGCAGCTTGCAGCGTGATGGCGGGTGCGAGCGATGCATGCAGGCCGCTCACAATGGCCATGCCGTCGGCGCGCTGCAGAGATCCTTCGTTTTGGATGACCCGGGCAGTCGCATCGAAGGCAAACTCCGGCATCACGCCATCGCTGGCCATGAATACATAGGTCACCTCGCTGCCGTGCTGCAGGCGTGTGACTGGCTGCGCCGTGGCGTAGCGCAGGTCGATGCCGTCCAGGTTGAAATGGAACGGCCAGATGAAAAACGCGTCGGACGGAATATCGATCGGCTGATGCGGAAAGCTGAGTTCTGCATGCGGCAGCTGGATCGCAAAGCGCACCTGCTTTTGCGCTGCCATCGGGTACTGCCGCACATGATTGTTGAAAAAGACAAAGCCGCTTTCACCCTGGCTGCGTACGGAAAACCGGGCGGTCTGCAGATCGGCCGATGAGCTCGGCGCGATTTTGGGTGCATGCACGGTCATGGGTGCAAGGCGGTCACCAAACGCCTGCAAAAAATAGTGGAATGGCCGGATCGCACCGAGCACCGGGCGCTCCTGTCCGTACTGACCCAGCGGTGCCTGGAAGTCATAGCTCACCAGCGGTGTGTCGTTGTAGCCGCCAGTCAGCGTGCTCTCTTCCAGCGACGTACCCTCCACGAGATTACGACCGCCCTGATACATGTAATACCCGTACAGATTCACCCCTGAGCCCAGTTCCACCGGCAGCATGGCGGCGATGTCGTCTGGCGCGATGATGGAGCGCCGGCGATACATCGCTGGCACGCCTCCACCGAATTCGGCGCCAAGAAACGGCGTATGCGGCATGCTTTCGTCGGCGTCACCCTTCGACACGGTGTGGGTTTGAGCGCCGAGGTCGGCGCCGCTTACCCGCGTATCGAACCGGAAAGCGTACGTTTCATCCGGCGGCAGCGCCTTGGTGGACGTGCTCCAGGGCTCGTCCGGATAGCCGCCAAATACCGGAATCACTTCCTGCAGCGGGAACACCGTGCCATCCCACCCGGTAACCGTATAAAGCGGCACGTCCATGCCCGCGGTGCGAGCCATCTGCTTGAGCGTGGCGATGTGCTGTGCGCCTTCGGCGGGACCATCGAGGTTGTATTCGTTCTCGATCTGCACGCCAATGATCGGGCCATCGTTTTTCCACCACAGCCCGCGCAACTGATCGGCAATCTGCTGGTAAAACCGATCGACGTAATGGAGATACACCGGATCATTGCGGCGTGTGGGCATCGACCGCACGACCCAGTCAGGTATGCCGCCGAAGCGAACTTCGCCATGCGACCACGGGCCAATGCGCACCATGACCTTCAGTCCATCCTGCGCGCACAGCTGCACGAAATGACGTAGATCGCGATCACCGCTCCAGTTGAATTCTCCCGATCTCGGTTCGTGGTAATTCCAGAAAACATAGGTGGAAACCACGTCGACACCCGATGCCTTCATTTTCAACAGCTGCTCGTTCCATTCCTGCTCCGGCACCCGGGTGTAATGGAACTCGCCCATCACGGGTAGCCAGGGCTTGCCATCCAGTTCGAGATAACGATTGTTGACCTCAAGCGTATGGCCATCGCTCGCGCGCGCCGTGCCCATGTGGAGATAGCCGCGAGTTATCGGATCAGGCGCTGCGCTGGCGTCGACGTGCAAAAGCTGATCCGCCTGGACGCGGCCAGCCGCTAAGACAGTCACCGCCACACCCCAAAAGAACTTGGCCATGCCACCGATCATTTCGCCACCCCGCCCCTTGAACTCGCCCCATAACCCCATGACTGAAACGTGGGGTTGCTTATTAGTAGTATGATATGACCATAGGAATAAACGGGTCGAGCCGCAGCGCACAACCGATTGGCAGCTCATTTGGCTTGGACCGGCGACTGGCGTAGCCGCGCGTTTTTCCTCGCCTTGTATCCACGCGGCGCATCGTGCCCGGCGCGAAAATGATTGGCCGTGTGGCCACGTTTTGCGGCTGCGCAGCAGAAGATGGCGGTGGTTGGCATGCGCTGCTCTTTGGCAGCTCTTCCGCGCTTTTAGCCGCGCGGTTCCGTGGCGAGCTCGGTAATTCGCACTGGCTATTTCTGCAACTTGGTTGGCCGAAGAGGCGCCCTGTGTTGGTGCGGCGGGGTAGCACGCGCGCCGACAGACTCTCGTAGCGGGCTGGGGTTTCCTTCTTCACTGACATCGCGGTGCATAAAAAAAACGGGCGCCGAGGCGCCCGTTTTTTGTCGCGACAACGATGAAAACTCAGAACGTGTAGTACATCTGAAATTCGATCGGATGGGTGCTGGCGCGGTAGCGGGTGACTTCCTTCATTTTCAGCTCGATGTAGGCATCGATGAAGTCGTCGGTGAACACGCCGCCGGCCTTGAGGAAATCGCGATCCTTGTCCAGCGCTTCCAGCGCCACGTCGAGGCTGGAGCAGACCTGCGGGATGTTCTTCTCTTCTTCCGGCGGCAGATCGTACAGATCCTTGTCGGCGGGCGCGCCCGGGTCGATCTTGTTGATGATGCCGTCCAGGCCGGCCATCATCAGCGCGGTGAAGGTGAGATAGCCCGACTGCATCGGATCGGGGAAGCGCACCTCGATGCGGCGACCCTTCGGGCTGGCCACGTACGGGATGCGGCAGCTGGCCGAACGGTTGCGTGCCGAATAGGCCAGCATCACCGGCGCTTCGAAGCCCGGCACCAGGCGCTTGTAGCTGTTGGTGGTGGAGTTGGAGAACGCGTTGATCGCACGCGCATGCTTGAAGATGCCGCCGATGTACCACAGCGCGGTCTGCGAAAGGCCGCCGTACAAATCACCGGCGAACAGGTTTTCGCCGCCCTTGCTCAGCGACTGGTGCACGTGCATGCCGCTGCCGTTATCGCCGACGATCGGCTTGGGCATGAAGGTGACGGTCTTGCCGTTCTGGTGCGCCACGTTCTTCACCACGTACTTCATGGTGATCAGCTCGTCGGCCTTCTTCACCAGCGTGTTGAACTTGACGCCGATCTCGCACTGGCCGGCGTTGGCCACTTCGTGATGGTGCACTTCGACGGTCTGACCGAGCGACTCCAGTACCTTGCACATGTCGGCGCGCAGGTCAGCCAGCGAATCGACCGGCGGCACCGGAAAGTAGCCGCCCTTGACGCCCGGACGATGGCCGGTGTTGTCGCCGTCGTACTTGTACTTGGAGCTCCAGGCGGCTTCCTGCGAGGTGATTTCGTAGAAGGCGTGGCCCATGTCGTTCTGCCAGCGCACCGCATCGAAGATGAAGAATTCGGGCTCCGGACCGAAGTAGGCCGTGTCGGCGATGCCGGTGGACTTCAGGTATTCCTCGCCGCGCTTGGCAATCGAGCGGGGGTCGCGGCCGTACGCCTGCATGGTCGACGGCTCGAGCACGTCGCAGTGCAGAACCAGCTGCGTGTGCGCGCTGAACGGGTCGAGATAGGCGGTATCCGGATCGGGCAGCAGCACCATGTCCGACTCGTTGATGCCCTTCCAGCCGGAAATCGACGAACCGTCGAACATCTTGCCGTCTTCAAACGTCGAGTCGTCGATCTGGTGGGCGGGGAAACTGACGTGGTGGTGCACACCGAGAATGTCGGCGAAGCGGAAGTCGACAAACTCGACCTCGTGTTCCTGGATCAGATCGAGCACTTTCTTGGCGGCGGACATAGAACAACCTCGGCTAGTGATTAACAGCAAGTTTTAGCAAACGTCATGCCACGGGGTGGAACCACGGTTCTACAAGCCTTTGCGCGCCCTGGAGGCGATGGCGGCGCGGCTCACCGCATCATACACGGGCAATCTTGTTCGATGTTTGCACCAATATAGAGCGCCATGGAGCGGCGGTTTGCACCGTATCGTGCGACCCGTCGCTCCATGGCCAACCGTCGTTCAGGCCTCGTAGGCGCTCTCGCCGTGCGAGCTGATATCCAGGCCTTCGCGCTCGGCTTCCGGGCTGACGCGCAGTCCGAAGATCAGCTTCACGATCAGATAGACGATCACCGACACCACGCCACTCCACACCAGCGTGATGCCAACGCCAAGCGCCTGCACGCCGACCTGCTGCGCCATGGTGGTGTTGCCCGCGCCGAAGCCGCTGCCGCCCAGCGACACCGCGCTGAACACGCCGGTCAGCAGCGCGCCGACGATGCCGCCGATGCCGTGCACGCCGAACACGTCCAGCGCATCGTCTACCTTCAGGATCTTCTTCAAGCCGGTCACGCCCCAGACGCAGCAGATGCTGGCCAGTGCGCCAATCACCAGCGAGCCCATCGGACCGACCGTGCCGCAGGCCGGCGTGATGGCCACCAGGCCGGCCACGGCGCCGGAGGCTCCGCCCAGCATCGACGGCTTGCCGCGCGTAATCACCTCGACGATCAGCCATGCCAGCACGGCCATGGCGGTGGCGAGCAAGGTGTTGATAAAGGCCAGCGCGGCGCCGCTGTTGGCCTCGAGGTTGGAGCCGGCGTTGAAACCGAACCAGCCTACCCACAGCAGGGCCGCACCGATCATGGTGTAGGTGACGTTGTGCGGCTTCATCGACTCCTTGCCCAGACCCAGTCGCGGCCCGACCATATAGGCGCCGACCAGGCCGGCAATACCGGCGTTGATATGCACCACCGTGCCACCGGCAAAATCCAGCGCGCCTTTGGCGAACATGAAACCGTCCGGCCCGAACCAGACCATGTGGGCGATCGGCAGATAGGCAAAGGTGAACCACAGCGCGGTAAACGCCAATACCGCCCGAAAGCGCATGCGTTCGGCGAACGAGCCCACGATCAGCGCGCCCGTGATGCCGGCGAAGGTGGACTGGAACACGATGAACACGTATTCCGGCAGCGACACGGTCGAGGTGAACGTGGCCGACAGCGTGTCCTTCGTGACGCCTTTGAGAAACAGCTTGCTGAAGCCGCCAATGAACGCATTACCTTCGGTAAAGGCCAGGCTGTAGCCGTAGATGACCCACAGCACCAGGATCATCGAGAACACGGTCATCACCTGCATCAGGATCGACAGCACGTTCTTCGAGCGCACCAGACCGCCATAGAACAGGGCCAGACCCGGCACCGTCATCAGCAGCACCAGCAGAGTCGACGTCAGCATCCAGGCCACGTCGCCTTTGTCGACGATCTGTGGCGCGGGCGCTGCCGCAAAGGTCGAGGGGGCGAGTAGAAGCAGACATAAAAAGACGAAGGAAGACATCCACCCGGGCAGGCTGCGCGAGTGGCGGATCAACAGAAGCTGTTTCATGGAAACCTCGCAGGGCAGGATTTAGAGGGCGTCGGCGTCGAGCTCGCCGGTTCGAATGCGAATGACCTGTTCAATGGTGCTGATGAAGATCTTGCCGTCCCCCACGCTGCCGGTTTTCGCCGACTGCTGGACGGCTTCCAGCACCGTATCAAGCAGCTCGTCGGCAATCACCACCTCAAGCTTGAGCTTGGGCAAAAAATCCACCACGTATTCCGCGCCGCGGTAGAGCTCGGTGTGGCCCTTCTGTCGTCCGAAGCCTCGCACTTCGCTGACCGTGATGCCGCTGACGCCGGCATTGGTCAACGCGTCACGCACTTCGTCCAGCTTGTAGGGCCGGATGATGCAGCTGATCAATTTCATGCACATCTCCAGACGGTGATGCCACCGTGGTCGCCCACGGCGGCGGGTGTGAATACCTGCTCAAGAATTTTCCCGATACAACTTCCGCTACAACCTCTCTTTTATAAAACCACAAACGGCGATGGGGTGTTCAGAACGATTTGCTTAACGTGAGAATCCCGGTGGCGCGACCCACGTAATGACCGTCGGGGTTGGTATATGCGCTGCGCTTTGCATTGGTGTCGTAATACCCAAGCGCTACCGCATAGCCGTTGGCGAACGCGCGCGTTACGCCGACCCGCCAGTCGTCATAGGCATATCCGGGGGTGTTGGGGACGCTCTGATGGCCGACATGGCTGTTGAAAGTCCAGCCGGGCGTGAACTCATAGTTGTACGAAAGATCCACATAGCTGCTGTGCTTGCTGTTCGGAAAGCCGAACAGGTTGGTAAAGCCGTACGAATACTTCAGCGCAATGCCTTTCCAGGTAAGGGAGGCGTACGCCTCCGTGGTGTAGGGACGAGTGAAACCTGCGGGATACGTGCCTGGGTAGTAGTAGGTATACACGCCCACGTCATAGGCCCAGTCCGGGCTGAGGCTGCCGCGGTAGCCGGCGTAGACGTCGATTTCCAGGCTGTTGGAAACGCGCGCCTGCGCTGTCGACACGTCGGAAAGCCAGCTGACATTGCTACCCCAGGTGCCGACATACCAGCCGCTGGCATCGTCGTATTCGATGCTCGGTTGAAACGCCGGTTTGCGGTTGGTTTGCGAAAGCCCCCGGAATATATAGTCGTTTGTTGCCGAGACGCTGCCGATCACCTTGCTCACCGGCGTATCGTCGGCCAGAGCGGCCACCGGATCGCCCATCATCACCGCGCTTGCCAGTATCCATTGCGACGCTCGCTTCATCATTTGGCTCCTTCGCTAGGGTTGAAGCTCGGTCGATTAAGACGTCTGGACGTCTATAACCTAACGTGGCTCCGATAGAGTCGACAAGGCGGCCCCTCAGGGGGCTTACGCATCGGCAACGGCATGATTCGCGTGGCGGCTGGATGGGCCACACGCAATAGCGAAACTCTTTGATGACGTCGACAGGAGGCCACGACAGGCAAAGAGAGCCGAACCACCGGCCACTCCATAGCTCTTCGCAACAACACCCATTCAGTTTATTGGCGCCAGTCGCGATGCGAGCGGCAGCCTTGTTTAGCCAGCAAGATCGATCACAGAGCCGGGGCGAAACAACCGGAAAATGCACGGTTCCAACGCAGCGCAAGCATGCGCCAAACCCCTCTGAGATCCCTTTGATCATGAAATTTTCGAACGCTGCAGGCGCGTTGATAATGCTGCCGCACGTGACGCTGAAAACTTTGCCGACGACCCGACTGTGCCTCACTTATTTGTGCATTGCAATACTGTGACGCAATTATTTTCGTAGAGATTTTTTTCGCTTCATGCGTCTAGCCCCATGGTTTTCTTTGTAACTATTTTTTTCCGCTATGCCGCGCTGTACGCGAGTCGAAGAAACGCAACAAATTACGGCACTGCTGGCATCGATACGATCACTGTCCTGACCACCCGTAGCGCTCGGAAACGGCCGCGTTACGACATACCTCGCGAAGCGCTCGCACGTAAGCTAGGCTCGCTTGTCCGCGGCCGCGCCGCTCTCTCGAAGGTTTGCGTCCGTGACCGATCTGATCCACGTCATCCTGCTTGGCATCATCGAAGGCATTACCGAATTTCTGCCGATTTCCAGCACCGGTCATTTGCTGATTGCCGAGAAATTCGGGCTTGGCGCGCGTTCGGATCTGTTCAACGTGGGCATCCAGGCGGGCGCGATTCTCGCGATCACCTTTATTTACTGGAAGCGCATCTGGCAGCTTTTTTCGCAGTGGCGCGAGCCCGTCAATCGCGACTACCTGCTGAAGCTGATCGTGAGCTTTCTGATCACTTCGGTGCTCGGCGCGATCATCGTGGTGCACTTCCACTTCAAGCTGCCTGAAACGATTACGCCGATCGCGTGGGCGCTGCTGATCGGCGGCATCTGGATGATCGCCGCCGAACAGATCGCCGCAAGGCAGGCCGATCGCACCCAGGTGACCTGGCGCGTGGCGATTCTGGTGGGCATTGCGCAGATGGTGGCCGGCGTGTTTCCCGGCACCTCGCGTTCGGGCGCCACGATTTTTACCGCCATGCTGGCCGGCACCAGCAACCGCGCGGCGGCGACCGAGTTCGCGTTTCTGGTCGGCATTCCGACCATGTACGCAGCGACCGGGTATGAGCTGCTCAAAGTACTCAAGGACGGCGGCGCCGCCAACGAGGACTGGACCGCGCTGATCGTCGGCTTCGTCGTCTCGCTGATCGTCGGCTTTGTCGCGGTAAAGTGGCTGCTGGGGTATATCCGCAGCCATCGCTTCACCGCGTTTGCGATTTATCGCATCGTGCTGGGCATTGCGCTGCTGTTGCTGGTGCCCTCGGGCGGTTGAGCCTCCGTCGGCAAATCAGCGGCCGCAGTGACTGGCTCGACGTGGCGGCGTCAGAGCTGGAGCACGATACTGACATCGGCTGAACCGGCAGAAGACGCGTCAGCGAGATCACACGAGGCGCGGGTGGCATGCCGGTTGCGCAAATTATCGGCTACCGGCGATTTTTTTCGCGATCGCCAGCCGCTGGGCGAACAATCGTTGCGCCTCGACTCAGCGCTGCACCATCACCGCGAACCAGCCCCAGCCGCGGACCCGTTCGGCGATCAGCTTCACGCTCGTCAACATCGGTACCGCCAGCAGGGCTCCGGGAATTCCCCACAGCCAGCCCCAGACCAGCAGCCAAAGCAGAATGGCAATGGGGCTGACACGCATGCGCCGGCCCAGCACCATTGGCGTGATCAGATTGCCCTCGACAATGGTGAAGCCGATAAAGCATAACGCCGGCAGCATCGCCTGCCCGAGCTGATCGAAATGCACCAGACCCACAATCATCAAGACCGTGGTGGTGGTGATCGCGCCCACGTAGGGAATGTAGTTGGCCAACATCGCCACCGTGCCCCACAGCAGCGGATCGGGCATGTTCAGCCACCACAGCATGGCAGCGGTAAAAAGCCCGAGGGACAGGTTGATCAATGAGGTGGTGAGGATATAGCGCGACACCTCGGTCTGGATGCTCCGCACGATGACCACCGCATGCCGCTTGGCGTGGAAATCCGGCACGATTTCCACGAGCCGCCTGAGCAAGGTGTCGCCGAACACCAGGAAAAAGAACACCAGCAGCGTCACCGTCAGCATCGCCGCCAGCACTGGCGGAGCCTTGGCCAGCAAATCCCAGGTACTGATTGACACGGGCGCCGCGGCTGCCGCGGGATGGGCGCGCGATGGCGGACCGTTCACCAGATTCTGCGTCGCGCGGTTGGCCATCTCGAAGGGAGCCGTGATGCTTCGAAATTTCGGCAGCAACTCTTTCATCGTGACTGGCGCGCCCTGGATCCAGCCCATCGCCGGCTGCGCCACCTTGCTCACGCCAAAAGCGAGCGAACCGATAAGCGCCATCATCAACACGCTGGCGCACAGCCAGCGCGGCAGCCCGCGGCGTGAGCCGGCGGCCACGATGGGATTGAGCGCCAGTCCAAGAAACGCCGCCAGCAGCAGCGGAATCAGCAGCGATTTGGTCAGCGTGACGGTGTACATCAGCGCCAGCAGCAGCATGCCATTCAAGATGAGCCGGATCGCGCGCAGGTGTCGCAGCGTGCCGCGCGACGTCTGACGGCTGCGCGCGCTGGCGCCGGTGGCCAAGCCCGTTGCGAGCGCATCGTCGATCGGAGCGAGCGCAACTGCGTCGCCGCGATCAGCAACCGGCGATTCTCGCGTGGGGAGATGGCCGGGTTCGTTCACGGCTCGTTATCCGGGCGAAGTGCGCGATCGGCGGCGGGACAATCAGGGCGAAGCGAGCCGGATGGTGCGAGCGTCGACCGATGCCTTGCCGATACCTGCCTCATCCTTGTCATCATGACGATTGACTGCCGTCATTATCGGAAGACGCATCGTCCGAATCGGCATCGCCAGAACCGCCCAGATCGAAGGAGCCAAGCGCCGAGAACAGCCGTGCGCCGTGCGCCACTATCTCGGCCATACCACCCCCCAGTAGAGAGCCCAATCCGGGCACGCGCAGCGGATGCACGTTGAGCCGGCCCAGAACCAGCCCGGCGCCCGCCGCGATACTGACGGTGGTAAGCGGGTAACGCTGGCCGCGCGCCAGCAGCGCCGTGGCGGGCGGGCTGAGTTCGCTGCGGGCCAGTTTCATGTCCAACTGGGCGCTCCGCACCTTGGCAAGCTGCTTGAAGATGCTCATACGAACAGGCTCATACGTTCGGACTCATGGGTTGGTGTCGCGACCGGGAGGCGGATTTGCACAGCTACCGGCTGGCGGACGCGGCTTGCTGGCAAGCAGTTCGTCTTTCAACGCTTCCGCCTTGCGCAGGGCTTCGTCCTTCACGTGCAACAGATCGGCCTTGATCCGCTCAACGTCGACTTCCTCGCGCGCCTTGTTCACGGTATCGCGCACCATGCCGCGCCATTCGCCGCGAGTGACCGGGAGGCTCATCCAGTGCATGCAGCGGCGGAACAGCAGAATCGAACCGAGCAAGAACAGTATCTGGATCACGCACAGGCCGAGCATGGCCAGCACCCATGAGCCAAACCACTTTGCCAGCAGCAGGCCGATAAACGCCAGCAGGCTGAGGCCTAGCCCCACGCCGGCCACCATGGCAGCGAGCCCCGCCATCAGCATCCACGACACAGCCGTACGGGCAAGCCCTAGCTCGGCCGCCAGCAGATGCAGCTGTGCGCCAAACAGATGCTTGACCGCGCGGCCGAGCTGACCCAGTTCGGCAAACAGCCCAGACGGAAGCGGCGCCGTTTCGGGCGCCGCTGTTCCGCGTTCGGGTATCGGTTGCTGCATTCCCTGTCCCTGAGTCGGCGAGATCAACGACGCAGAATGCGGCCGAGCAGCCAGCCGGCGCCAAGCGCAATGGCCACGGACTGCACGGGCTTTTCGCGCACGTAGTCGCGCGCCACTTCGAGCCACTCGTCGGCGCGCTCACGCGTCTGGTCGTAAACCTCACGGCCACGCTCGCCTATCTCGACAGCCTTGTCGGTGGTGCGGTTGGCCACGTCTGCTACCTTGTCCGTGGCGCGATGCAGGCCGTCTTCCACGGTGTCCGCGGCGCGCTCAACCGCATCCTTGGTACTCGCTACGGCGTTGGAAGTAGCCTGTTTGATGCGCTCGGCGCTTTCGTCGATGCGGTTGCTGGCCAGCTCTTCGGGGGTTTGGATGTGCTTGTTCATGGGGAAACTCCATTGAGGACGAACGAGAACGCTGTGTTTCGACACATCGGTTTGCGCAGAGGGTGAAGCGCTAAGTACCGGGCTCCACTCTGGCAAATGCATGCTCTGGTTAACGCGCTCGGCGGAAAAAGGCAAGGATCGCGAAGATCAGGAAGATGACGAAAAGAATCTTCGCGATGCCTGCGGCCGCGCCGGCAATGCCGCCGAAACCGAGTACTGCGGCGATGATCGCGATGACCAGAAAAACCAGTGCGTAATGAAGCATGGCGTTGTCCTCTTGAATGGGGGCCAAAATGTGGAACCGTGGCGGGTCGCGATGGCGACTTGCCGGGCTTGTGGTCCGCCATTCACCCACAGCGGCCGCCACGCGAGCGTGAAGAGAAGCTGGGTCAGCCTGCACGCCGCTTCGACGTCTGTGGCGGCGCGCGGGCGTGGCGTCTTTGCAACGATCCTTTTTTTTACCCGCCCATCATGGCTTTTCGCGGCGCCCACCCCCGGTGCCGGTGCCGGGTTTACAAGTTACCGCTACAGGCTCTAGAACACGTATCAGAGGGAGACAAAAAAGAATCTGCGCGAAGCCCTGGCCAGCACCGAGCTGCTGGCTCCCTGCGTGCTGTGGATCGACGAGATCGAAAAGGGCCTGGCCGGCGGCGGCGATGACGGCGGCGTGTCCCGCCGCGTGCTCGGCTACCTGCTGACCTGGATGGCCGAACGCAAGGCCAAGGTCTTCGTCGTCGCCACCGCCAACACCGTCGACGAACTGCCTGCCGAACTGCTGCGCAAGGGCCGCTGACGAGATCTTCTTCGTCGACCTGGCGCAGGCGAACGTGCGCGAAGCGATCTTCACCCTGCATCTCACGCGCCGCAAACTCGACCCTGCCAGCTTCGACCTGCCCGCGCTGGCCGCGGCCGGCGATGGCTTCTCCGGCGCCGAAATCGAGCAGACCGTGGTCAGCGCGCTGTACGACGCGGCCAGCAACGGCGCACCGCTGGACCAGTCGACACTGTTCAACGCGCTCAGACAGACGCGGCCACTGTCGGTGCTGATGCACGAAAAAGTGGAAGCGCTGCGGGCATGGGCGCAGGGACGATGTGTGGCGGCGGATTGAGCAAAGCAGGCCACTGAGCGAGTCGCAAACGACCTGGCAGATCAATACCGCGACAGGCTTGCTTCGATGACGTGCGCCGCGGTCGCTGTGCCATCGTTTTCGCGCACTGACAGGGCGAGCCGCTGGCTCCGCTGTTTACGCTCCGCGTTAACCGCAAGATCTCCCAGCAAAGCGGCGGCCCGGTCGCGGCGATAACGCGCCGCCGGCAAAACTTCCGCCACGCCCAGCCGCTTGAGTCGGGCGGCGTTGTCCGGCTGATCGAAGCCGTGTGGCACTACCAGCATCGGCTTGCCCGCGTAGAGCGCTTCACTGCTGGTGCCGATGCCGCCGTGATGGATGACGACGGAGGCGCGGGGGAACAGCGAAGCATGCGGCGCGTACTCGACGGCATGGATGCCTGCCGGCAGAACCGCCGGCAGCTTTGCGCGCATGTCCGCGGAGCCGGTGAACAGCACCGCGCGCTGGTTCAGGCGAAGCGCAGCAGCGAGACTTTCGCGCAAAAAGCCGGCGCCCATGTGCACCGCCGTCGAGCCGAGAGTGAATACCAGCGGAGCGGAGCCGGCATCGAGAAACGCGCGGAGCGAGGCATCAAGCTCGGCCGGCTGGGCGTAGCGCGCGAAGCCAGTGACGTG
The DNA here is from genome assembly GCA_964658785.1 of uncultured Methylobacterium sp. GTDB lineage: Bacteria > Pseudomonadota > Gammaproteobacteria > Xanthomonadales > Rhodanobacteraceae > Rhodanobacter. Next base: position 10,079 of record CBAAAD010000004.1, on the reverse strand, counting down.
CACAGCGCCAGGCCAGTCCGGCTGTGGCTGACCGAGCAAGGGAGAAAACAGGGCCAGCACGCCCTGCGGCGCGTGCTGGCCCTGATGAAACGGATCGCCCAGCGGCGAGATCGGCGGCAGACCGAGCGAGCGTCGAAAGTCACGAACCGGCGCCGTCCATCCATGCGTCACGCGCCGCGCCATCGCCTGCAGCCAGCGACCGCGCCGCGGCGAGCGGCGCATGAAGTGATCCAGCAGCGCTAGCCCGGTCGCCGGTGGGTCGTAGGCCGATAGAAAACCCGCCGGCGCCAGCACCGCGGACAGCCAGCTCAGCCTGCCCGCCGCGCTCAGCTGTTCACCCAGCATCTGCGCGGCGAAAGCCAGCGTGGTGGTAATCAGCACATCGGCGTCGGCCACGATGGGCACAAGCTTTTCATAGCTGGCCTGCACATCCATCGCGGCGAAATCGTGCACCACAAAGCGCGGCCCGCGCCAGCGATCGAATGCCCGCGCGGTAAAGGCTTCGCGGTCTTCTGGCTCGGGAATCCCGCTGGCGTCGGCAAACTTCAGCCCGGCCTGCGCGATCGTCGACTGATGAATGCCGTGCGTGGCGATGGTGACGCGATGCCCGCGCGCCACCAGCTCCTGGCCAAGGGCAAGAAAGGGAAAGAGGTCGCCCAGTGAGCCGACGGTGGCGATGACGATATGGGCGTGGCGCATGAGCGGTGGGATCGAATTCGAAACGAGAGGAAGCATAGCGTGTGAACCGCACCGGCCATTGACCCCTGCGGCGATGACGGCAATGCTTCGCTGGCCGCCATCACGACCATTCGCCCCGGATCAACCATGTCCCAGCTCTCGCCTTTTCACCTCGCCTTTCCCGTGACTTCGTTGGTCAACGCGCGCCACTTTTATGGCGAGTTGCTGGGCTGTCCCGAAGGCCGTTCCAGCGAGACATGGGTGGATTTCGATTTTCACGGGCATCAGATCGTGGCGCATCTGGCGCCGGACGAACTGGGCAACGTGGCGGCACACGATGTCGACGGCGACGACGTGCCGGTGCGCCATTTCGGCCTGGTGCTGTCGATGGACGAGTGGCACGCACTGGCCGACCGGCTACGCGCTGCCGGCACGCGCTTCGTGATCGAGCCGCACGTGCGTTTCCAGGGTCAACCCGGCGAGCAGGCGACGATGTTTCTCCTCGATCCCTGCGGCAACGCGCTGGAGTTCAAGGCGTTCGCCGACCGCTCGAAGCTGTTTGCGAAGTAGAGCCGGCCATGGAAGCGGAAGATCTGCAGCGGCTGGTGACCGTGACCATGCCTTACGGCAAGTATCAGGGTCGGCTGATCGCCGATCTGCCCGGCGCCTATCTCGCCTGGTTCGCCCGCAAGGGCTTTCCCAAGGGCGATCTGGGTCGCTTGCTGGCGCTGATGCTGGAG
>CBAAAD010000004.1:0-8561 GCA_964658785.1 uncultured Methylobacterium sp. | reverse complement strand
TGCTGGAGCCGTTGCGCAAGCGGTAACCCCGTGAGAGCTCGCTTTGAGCGTATGCTGCAAAGCACGGTCGATGACATCAGGCCGATCGCCTGAATGACCCACCGCCGCAACCTTCCTCCTCCGCGTCTGGTCGAGACTGCCCGCAAGGGCGCTGGCGCCGCCGAGCGCACGACCCGAGCACTCCGCAAGCATGCTGCCCCACGAGTTCGACGCCGCGACGCGTGCGCTTGCCGCCGATGGCTGGTGCGTCGTCGAGAACCTGATGACCGACGCGCAAACGCTGGCATTGGCCCGCGAGTGCGCCGCGATGCACAAGTCACATTGGCTGGTGCCGGCGGCGACGGGCGTCGACCGCGCATTGACCCTGTTGCGCGGCGACAGCACGCGGTGGTTTGAATTTGGAAACTTGAGCGCACCGCAGCAGGCCTTCGTCGATCGCATCGACGAGCTGCGCATCGCGCTCAGCCGCGGCCTTCTGCTGGGGCTGGTCGACAGCGAATCGCAGTACGCGGTGTATCCCTGCGGCGCCGGCTATGCCCGGCATCGGGACCAGCTTCGCCTCAGCGATGCGCGCGTGGTGTCGGCCGTGTTCTATCTCAACGCGGACTGGCTGAACGTCGAAGGCGGCGCGCTGCGGCTATACCTGGCCGATGCCTCGCACCGCGATATCTTTCCACGCGCCGGCACACTCGTGCTGTTTCTGTCGGCGCAGTTCGAGCACGAGGTGCTGCCAGCGACGCGCCAGCGCATGAGCATCGCGTGCTGGATGCGGCAGCGCGCTGTTCCCGTCGGTCACTGATCCTTCGCGCTGGTCGGACCGATCAACTCGATTTCGGCCAGCGCTCTGGCCCCGCCGTGGGTCGCCGGAAAGCTCAGCCGATAGAACGCATACTTGCCTGGCTGTCGAATGCCGAACACCCGCGTCTGGCGAGGCGATGAAAACGTCTCTTCCTTGCGCGTATCCAGACGATGCCAATGCCTGCCATCACTGGACGCCTGCAGCTGCCAGTCCGACGGAGCGGGTGAGGTGGCGCCGGAGGTCAGCGTAAGCATCGCTACTTGCCGCGCCTGCGGGAAATGCCAGCTGACGGTCGATGCGCCGGCGGGCAGCGTGGCTTGTGTGTCGGAATCGTTGTCGAACAGCGCATCGAGCTTGTCCATCGCCGGCTGGCTGCTGGCTTCTCCCTGACCTGCACCGGTGAGATCGCGCATCGGCTGCGGCTCCTGACCGTCGGCGGTGAGCGATGCCGGCAGGGACGACGCGTCGCTGCCCCAGGCGGAGGGCTTGGGGCCCATCACGAAGTCCAGCGTCGCGCCCTGGGCCAGCAGCGCGTGCGGCAAGCTCAGCTTATTCCACGGCCGGCCGTTGACCTGCAGGCTCTGGATATAGCGGTTGGTGTCGCTGACCGCGGGCGCGTTGATGACGATGTGTTTGCCGTTTTCCAGCCGGACGTCCATATGCGGAAAGTACGGCGCGCCGATCACGTATTCGGGCGAGCCCATGCGCAGCGGATAGAAACCGGCGGTACTGAACACATACCAGGCCGACATTTCGCCGTTGTCCTCGTCGCCCGGATAGCCCTGGCCGATTTCGCTGCCCACGTAGAGACGCGACAGCGCATCACGCACCTTGTCCTGCGTCTTCCACGGCTGGCCGGCGACGTCGTACATGTACAGGATGTGGTGCGACGGCTGGTTGCTGTGGCCGTACTGGCCCATGCGCACGTCGCGCGCCTCGAGCATCTCGTGAATCGGCTCGCCATAGCTGCCGACATGGAAGTTGCCCGGCGTGGCGAAGAACGCATCGAGCTTGGCGGCCAGCCCCGCGCGACCACCGTACAGGGCCGCCAGGCCGGCGCCGTCCTGCGGCGCATGGAACGCCATGTTCCATGCGTCGGTTTCGGTGTAGTCGCCACCCCAGCGAATCGGATCGAAGTCCGCTTTGCCGTAGCGCCATTGGCCGTTGGCTGCGCGGCCGACGAAGAAGCCGACGTCGGCATCGAATAGATTGACGTAGTCGAGCCCGCGGTTGCGGTAGTAGCGCGCATCGTCGGCGTAATACTTCGCGTACGGATCGTTCGCGGCATGCTGCGTTGCCAGCACGTCGGCGAGGTTGCCGATGGCGAAGTCGTTGATATAGCCGTCCATCGACCACGACAGGCCTTCGTCCACGCCGGTGTCGGTGTAGCCGTTGAAGATCGAGCGCTGCAGGCCCTTGCGGCCGGTGCCCGCGAGCGGACTGACGACCGACGCATCCTTCAGCGCGGACTGATAGAACAAGGCCACGTCGAAATTGCGTACGCCCTTCAGCCACGCGTCGGCGAAGGCGACGTCGGCGCTGGTACCGACCATCAGATCGGCATAGCCCGGTGACGACCAGCGCGCGATCCAGCCGCCGTCGCGATACTGCTGCACAAAGCCGTCGATCATCTCGCCGGCCTGCGTCGGCGTGAGCAGGACATAGGCCGGCCACGCCGTGCGATACGTGTCCCAGAAACCGTTGTTGACGAAGTCCTTGCCGTCGACGACGAGCGCGCCGGTCCGAGTCGGCGTATCGGCCGCCAGCGGGGCGGAGAACGGGCTGGCGTAGCGGTACACCGGCTGCGCCGCGCTGCCGGTGTTTTCATAAGCCTCGTTTGGATACAGAAAGAGCCGATAGAGGTTGGAGTACAGCGTGGTCTTTTCGTCGCGGCTGGCGCCCTCGACCTGCACCGCGCCGAGCAGCGCATTCCACGCCTGCGCCGCGCGATCACGCACGGTTTCCAGCGTGTCGTTCGGTGCGATTTCCAAGGCGAGGTTGTGCCTGGCCTGGTCGAGGCTGATCAGCGACGTGGCGACGCGCAGGTTGACCACTTTGTTGGTGCGGGTATCGAAACCGAACCACGCGGCGACGTGATCGCGCCCGGCGCCGGTGAGTCGGCCGCTGCGCTGCACGGGCTGATCGACCGTGCCGTAAAAGAACAGCCGCGTGGCTCCGGTAGAAAGCCGGCTATTGACGTCCGAGTAACCGCTGAAGCTTCGGCCCGACGCGTCCAGCGTAATCCCGCCCTGATCCTTGAGATTGTCGAACAACAGCTGCGACGTCGCACCGGTGAAGGTGAAGCGGAACATCGCCGCATGGTCGGTCGGCGCCATCTCGGTCACCATGCCGTTGTCGAACGCCACGCGGTAATCGTGTGCATGCGCGGTTTCGTTGGCATGGGTGAAGCCAAGCGAACGCGCGGCGCGATCGAGCAGCGGCACGCCGCTGGCCTGCATCTCGGGCATCAGCTGCAGCGTCTGCCGCTCGCCCATCCACGGGCTGGGCTCGTGCGACAGCTGAAAAGCCTGCAGGCGCGGATGATTGTCCGGCCCATTGTGGTCCTGATACTGGTACAGCCAGTTTGAGCCGGCATCGGTCACCGGTGTCCAGAAATTGAAGCCGTGCTGCAGCGCCATCGCGGGAAACACATTCCCGCGCGAGAAGTTGGCGTTGGCGTTGCTGCCACGGCGCGTGTCGACGAAATCGGCCGGCTGATGGCGCGTGTCCCGCGCCTCGCTGCCGAGGCGGATATCGTCGACATACCCTTCGATCGACGCCGCAGGGCCATCGTGATCGAGCAGAATCTGCGTAACGCGTCGCCCGGCTGCCACGCGGCCAAGATCGATCGAAACGAAGTTCCACTGGTCCGGATACAGCACGCGACCTTCACCCTGCCCGCGTGCGCTCGCCGGAACGCGATGCTGATCGAGCGCGCCGCGAGTCGACAGCCGGCTGCCGTCATCGAACAGCAGATCGATCGCGACGTAGTTGGCGGGATTGCGCAGGTCATCGCCGTGGCGCTGCGGAAAGATCACATACGACAGCTGCGTATCCGCGCGCACCGGCACGTCGACGTCGAACAGCTTCTGCTGCTGGCTGCCGGCGGCGTTGCCTCGATAGTGCAGCGAATGCAGGCCCGTAAAACCCACGTCCGGCTTCGCTGTCAGCACGACCTGCTTGGCCGGACCGCCGTCAACCTGTGCGCTGAACGCTGCACTTGCCGGCGAGACGACGGGTGCAGATTGACCGACGTCGAACGAGGTCTGGAAGCTGTCGACAGACGACTTGGCCGAGGCCACGCTGCCCGCCAGGATCGTGCCGACCATGATCGTTGCGACCGCTATGGAGGCGCGTTGCCTATGGCGCGATACCGATGCCTTCATGCCGAATCCCTTGTTACTTTCTTCTGCCTGCAGTCGTTCGCGACACAGCGCAACGGCATCGCTGGCCGATGCGCATCGAACGGAAAGTCTGGAGTGGAAGCGATCCGACCGGCACTGTCAAACCGCAGCGTGCCATCGAGCGGATGACGCGGCTCAGCCGATGCCGGGGACGGTGCTGTCCGCAATGGCGTTGAAGCGATCGGCGATGTAGTCGTCGGTGAAGCTGGTCATGCCCCAGTTGCGGATAAAACCGCAGTGGCCGCCATAGCGCGAAATATCCAGTTCGATATTTGGCGGCAGCTGCAGCTCGCGGAAGGCGTTGATCGGAATGACCGGATCATCTTCCGCAGTGAGAATGGTGGCCGGAATCTGCATGCCGGCCAGCGCGCTACCGGCGACGGAATAGCCGTCCAGATACTCTTCCAGCGAACCGAAGTCGGTGTGGCGCAGCACCAGCGCTTCAGTGAGGCCGCGCATGTTCTGCTTCAGCTCGGACAGCTCGAAATACTGCTGCTGCGGAAACGCCGCCTGCTTGGCGCGCAGCGACTGCCGCCACTTCTGCATGAAATACGCGTTGTAGAACCAGCGCGCCTTTCGCTCCAGCGAGAACAGGCCCTCGGCCGGATCGATGATCGGACAGATCGCCAGCGCGTACGACAGCGGTATACCCAGCCCCGGCGCGGCCAGCGCCGCACGCAGCGCAAAATTGCCGCCCAGCGAAAAGCCGACCAGCGCCATCGGTCGCGACGGCCAGCGGCTGGCGATATCGCCCAGCGCGTGGATCACTTCGTCGATGCGGTTGGAGTGGAACAGCGCTTCGTTGAAGGCAAAACTTTCGCCGTGATCGCGAAAGTTCAGCCGGAAAATGTCCCAGCCGTCGAGCAGCAGTCGGCTGCCGGTCTGCAGCACGTACGTGGAATCGACGCTGCCTTCCCAGCCGTGAAACAGCACGGCGAGGCCACGCGACTGTGAATGGGTTTTTTGCGCGGTGTAGGCGCCGGTCAGGCGCACGCCGTTGCCGCCGTCGACTATGGCTTCCTCAGCACCCTGCAATACCGTCTTTGCAGCGCGTGGCAGCAAATAACGGCGCACGCCGCTGGAGGAAAGCAGGGTCTGCGTGTGGCCGCTCCGCAGCGGCCATGGCGGATTGAAATCGGAACCGCGCAGCAGTTTGGAACGAAACGCACTCATACGGCCGCTTTGCTCACCGCGGCGCCGCCAAGCGCGGCCTCGATGCGCTCACGAGATAGCTCGGCCATGCGCCGGCGTGCGTCAGGTGAGGCGGGCACCGCGGCGAGAAAATGCACCTCCGCGTCCATCGGCGCCTCGCCGAGCAGACGCAGAATGTTGTGCACAAAGCTCTCCTTGACACGGAAGCCGGCGTCGATGATGCGCACACCGTCGCGCGCAAAACGCAGCGCCACCGGCTGCACCGGTACGTCAGCGTCCAGCGCCGCCTGGAAAATGCGCGCATGAAAAACCTTCAGCACGCCGTTATAGCCGCTGCCGCCTTCCGGAAACACGGCCACCGAGCGGCCATCGCGCAGCCGCTCGACCATCAGCTGCATGACGGAGGAAAGCGAATGGTTGTTGCCGCGACGATGAAAAATGGTGCCCGCGCAGGCGGCCATCCAGCCAACCAGCGGCCAGCGCGCAATCTCCGACTTGGCCACGAAACACGCGGCGCGCTGGCTGTGCAGCATGACGATGTCGATCCACGAGGTGTGGTTGGCCACAAACAGCACCGCGTCGGGCAGCGGCTGGCCTACGCGCACCGAACGCATGCCGAAGATGCGCAGCAGCATGCGCGACCACCAGCGGATCAGCCGGTGCGAAAACGGCTCGCGACCGTTGCGCATCACGGCGAAGCGATTCCAGGTGACGATGAGGGCAAGCAGAATACCCAGCACGATGTGGCCGAGCAGCAGCGGCACGCGCCAGAGGTAGCGCAGCGGGCGCAGGCGATCGGGCGTGGTGGCGGGCGTGGATTTGGTGCTCATGAGCCAGTTAGTTTAGCGTTAATCAACGCGCGCTTGGATGTTCAAAGTTTCACTTGCGTCAGCGGCAGTGAAAGTGATCGCTTGACCGTGCGCAGGACAAAGCTGGAGTTGACGTCGGCCACGCCGGCGGCATTGAGCAGATGGTCCAGCAGGAAGCGCGAGAAGTCCTGCAGATCGGCCACGTGGACATGCAGCAGATAGTCCATGTCGCCGGTCAGCGCGTGGCAGGCCACCACTTCGTCCCAGCCGTTGACGCGTTCGACGAAGCCCTCGATCGCCGAACTTTCGTGCTTGGTCAGCTGCACGCGCACGAACGCCTGCAAACCCAGCCCAACGGCCTGTGGATCCACCTGCGCCGCGTAACCGGTAATGATCTTGTCCGATTCCAGCCGCTGCAGCCGGCGCAGGCACGCCGACGCCGACAGGTTGACGCGCTCGGCCAGCTCGGCGTTGGTGATGCGGCCTTCGCCCTGCAGCACGGCCAGCATGCGTAGATCGGTGCGGTCCAGAGCCATCATGCGCACGATACCTGTCTTAATCATCTCTATATCGCAAGAATAGTGCATACATAGCCCGATATCGAGCAACTAAACAAGCTTCATGTGCGGCCTCGGCCGTAGACTATATGTTCTGACCCGCTCAATACCCGGAGTTCGCCATGGATACCCCTCGCCGCGTCGAACACCAGCAGACCGACCGTGGCTATGTGCCGGTCTATGCCACGGGTGTGGTCGAGCAGCCCTGGGCCAGCTATTCGCGCACCGACCATGAAGTGTGGGACACGCTGTACAAGCGTCAGCGTGAGATGCTGCCCGGTCGTGCCTGCGCGGAGTTCCTGGCCGGCGTCGAGCGCTTCGGTCTGGGCGATGGCGGCATCCCGAAGTTCGCCGACCTCAACAAGGTGCTTGGCGAGGCTACCGGCTGGGAAGTGGTCGCCGTGGAAGGATTGCTGCCGGACGAGGTGTTTTTCGATCACCTGGCCAACCGCCGTTTTCCGGTGAGCTGGTGGATTCGCAAACCCGACCAGCTCGATTACCTCAGCGAGCCGGACCTGTTCCACGACCTGTTCGGCCACGTGCCGCTGCTGCTCAACCCGGTGTTCGCCGATTACATGCAGGCCTATGGCCGCGGTGGCATGAAGGCGTTTGCGATTGGCCCCGAAGCGCTGATGAATCTCACGCGGCTTTACTGGTACTCGGTCGAGTTCGGCCTGATCAACACCAGCGAAGGCATGCGCATCTACGGCGCCGGCATCGTCAGCTCGAAGGGCGAGTCGATCTACTCGCTGGATTCAGCCGCGCCCAACCGCATCGGCTTTGATCTGGAGCGCGTGATGAACACGCGCTATCGCATCGACACGTTCCAGCAGACGTACTTCGTCATCGACAGCTTCGAGCAGCTGTTCGAGGCAACCCATCCGGACTTCACCCCGATCTATGCCCGCCTCAAGCAGCGGCCGACGCACAGCGCCGGCGACGTGCTCGACGATGAGCGAGTGTTTACCCGCGGCACGCGCGAAGGCTTTTCCTCCAACGCCGACGCCTGAAATACTACGATTAAATAGATGCTCGCCGCTGGCGGGCCCTCAGCGCGGTACGGCGTCGTCCTGTTGCTTGTCGACCCAGGGCCTGATGATGCCGATCCACAGCGCATAGCCGTTGCGGTTCATGTGCAGGCCGTCGTCGCCGAACCACTTCCACTGCGGCTGGCCGTCGGCGCCGAGCATGGGCGTATAGACGTCCAGATAGCTGACCTTTTTCTGCGTGCCCGCATAGGTCTTGATCAACGCGTTTGCCTCGCGGATTTGAGGCAGCAGCACCTGGCGCGCCATGCTCGGCTTGATCGCCACAAAGGCGATCGGCACACCGGGATCGACCGACCGGACCTTGCGCACGAAGGCGGCAAAATCGTCGCGCACCTGCGCCGGGCTGTGGCCGTCCTGCAGATCGTTGTCGCCCGCATACAGCACGACGGCGCGAGGGTGATACGGCGCCACGACGCGATCCGCAAAGTACGTGGAATCGCGCAGTTCCGAACCGCCGAAGCCGCGGTTGATCACGCGCAGCTCCGGGAAATCGGCCGCAAGGCTTTTCCAGTGCTCGATCGACGAGCTGCCGATAAACAGAATGGAACCCGGCGCCGGTGGATGCTGCCTGTCCGACGCTTCAAACGCCGCGATGACCGGCTCCCATTTGGCCTGCTCCGCGGATTCAGGCGCCGGCGCATACGTGTGTGCGAATGGCGGCAGTGCCAGCAGGATCAGCAGGATCAGTCGTCTCATGTTTATCTCACGGCTGTGGTCAAAGGCCTGCGCCACGTCCGAGGTTAACGCGGTCGTTCCAGAGCCGAAACCCTCAGCACCATCGCGATGCGCTG
>CBAAAD010000003.1:0-28699 GCA_964658785.1 uncultured Methylobacterium sp. | reverse complement strand
CGCGCCGCCGGAAGATCCGCCCGCGGTATACCCATGACGATGGGGATTGTGCGTGGCGCCGAAATGCGGGTTGTCGGTCACGGTGCCCAGCGCGCCTTCGTCCATATTCGTTCGACCCACCAGCACCGCACCCGACGCGCGCAGGCGCTGCACCACGTGCGCATCGTGCTCGACCGGCTCACGACGCCCGGGCAGGCCGGCGCGCGTTGGCCAGCCGGCCACGTCGAAGTTGTCCTTCAGCGCGATCGGGATACCGTCGAGCCGACCGATCGCACCGTCGCGGCGGCGGCGATCGGCCATGTGCGCCTGGTCCTGCATCAGGCTGGGACGATGATCGACAAAAGCGTTGAGGCCCGGATTGATCCGTTCGATCGCCTCCAGATACACCTCGGACAGCGCGCGCGCCTGCACGCGCCCGCTCGCCAGCCAGTGCAGCAGCTGGCACAGCGTGGCGCGGCGCAGGTCGAGATCGGCAATCGGCGACGTCGAATTCATGGGCTCTCCTTGACTATGTCGGCCGATTATCGCGTGGTGCGGTTAACAGAACGCAAGCCGGGCGAGCATTGCACGTTATATGGCATGCGTTGCCGCGCCGCACACGAACCCGGACAATACCGCCTGATAATCGGTTCGCAACCGACCCACGCACAACCTTAGTAGACACGGAGCCAGCCATGAGCGAGCGCGAAACGATGGAATACGACGTGATCGTCGTCGGCGCCGGGCCGGCCGGGCTGTCGTTCGCGATCCGCCTGAAACAGCTAAAACCCGAGACCACCGTCTGCGTGATCGAGAAGGCCTCGACCATCGGCGCACAGATTCTCTCCGGCGCGGTGATCGAGCCGCAGCCGCTGGATGCGTTGCTGCCCGGCTGGCGCGACAACCCGCCGCCGATCTGCGTGCCGGCCGGTGAGGACGAATTCTGGCTGCTCAGCAAGGACGGCGGCCGCAAGCTGCCAGTGCCGCCGGGCCTGCGCAACCACGGCAACTTCATCGTGTCGCTGGGCGCCATGTGCGCCTGGCTGGCACCGCAGGCCGAGGCGCTGGGCGTCGACGTGTTTCCCGGTTTTGCCGCCGCCGACACCATCTTCAATGAAGACGGCTCGGTCGCCGGCGTCAGCATTGGCGACATGGGTGTGGCAAAGGACGGCTCGCACAAGGCCGGCTACGCGCAGGGCATCGACATCAAGGCCAGGGTCACCGTGCTGGCCGAGGGCGCACGCGGCAGCCTGACCAAGCAGCTGATCAAACGCTTCAAGCTCGACGACGGCAAGGACCCGCAGGGTTACTCGATCGGCATCAAGGAGCTGTGGCAGCTGCCCGCCGGTCGCGGCACCCCCGGCAAGATCGTGCACAGCTTCGGCTGGCCTGCCGACAACCGCACCTACGGCGGCAGCTTCATCTATCACCTGGACGGCGACCGCGTGGCCCTGGGTTACGTCAGCGGTCTTGATTACAGCGACCCCGACTATAAACCGTGGGAAGCGTTCCAGCAGTGGAAAAATCACCCCTCGCTGAAGCCGCTTCTCGAGGGCGGCGAAATTCTTTCCGCCGGCGCGCGCGCCATCGTCACCGGCGGCTACCAGTCGCTGCCCAACGTGGAGATGCCCGGCGCGCTGCTGATCGGCGACACCGCCGGCCTGCTCAACGTGCCGAAAGTGAAAGGCACGCACCAGGCGATCAAGAGCGGCATGCTCGCCGCCGAGCATCTGGCCGCGAATGACTTCAAGCCCGCCGGCTTCGACGCGAAGCTGCGCGCCTCCGACGTGGTGGCCGAACTGAAGAAGGTCCGAAACATCAAGCCGGCGTTCAAGAAGGGCCTGTGGTTCGGCCTGATGAACGCCGCGTGGGAAACCGCGCTCGGCGGCGCGTCACCGTGGACGCTGAAGAACAAGGCCGACTGGTCGTCGCTGCACAAGCTCGGCGCGCAGGAAGAACCCAAGCGCGACTACGTGCAGCGCACGCTGCCGCCGCGCGATCGTCTGGCCGGCGTGTACTTTGCGGCGACCGAGCACGACGAGGATCAGCCAGTCCACCTGCACGTGTCTGACACGTCGATCTGCGTCACGACATGCGCCGAGGAATACGGCAACCCCTGCACGCGCTTCTGCCCGGCCAGCGTTTACGAAATCGTCGACGATGCGGCCGGCAAGCGCCTGCAGATCAACGCCGCCAACTGCGTGCACTGCAAGACCTGCGACATCAAGGATCCGTACCAGATCATCAACTGGGTGACGCCGGAAGGCGGCTCGGGGCCGAATTACCAGAACATGTAACTGCGTTGCCGTCGCGCCATCGCGGCGGCAGATTTTTTCGGATGTATCAGCGCAAGAGGTCGGCCGGGCAAGCGCCCTGCCGGCCCATCAATCCGTCCCACAAGCCGCGCAGCATGAAACGCAGGTTGCGCCAGCGCGGGCCAATCAGCACGCCGAAAAGCAGCAGCTTCACCAGCACGCGTGGAATGTCCTGCGCGATCCATACGAAAGGCGTCTGTCGCATGCCGTACAGCCGCAGCCGGTTGCGCATCATGTAGTACAGCCGCGACGGTCCGTGCACCACGATCTTGCCCAAGCCGAACGGCAGCGCTCGCCGCTCGTCGCCCAGGTGATGATGCATGGTCGCGGCACATACGCCATACAAAGCGTAACCCTTGGCGCGAGCGCGGAAGCTCCATTCCATATCGACGTTGTCGATAAACAGCCCGGCATCCATCGCGCCCACCTGATCGATCACGGCCAGCGGAATCAGTGCGCCCGAGCTGATCAGAAAATCGCAGGCAATGCACTGCGCATCGCTTTCGCACCACAGCTTCTGGCTGCGGGGAAAGCCCACCCGCACAAATGGCGCATCGCGATCCTCGCGCCGATCGTGGAAGCGCGGGCCGACCGCACCGACGGTGTGCTCTGTTGAAAGCGACTGCAGCGCTTTCAACAAAGCCTCCACCATGCCGACGCCCGGCTCGCTGTCCTGATCCAGCAGCAGCACGTGGCTGCTGCCGTGCGCTCGCGCCCAGTCGATGCCCGCATTCTGCGCAACCGCCAGGCCCACATTGCACGGCTGCCGCAGCAGGGCGACATCCGGTCGGCTGTGCTCGATGGTCTGCTGCCAGACGCCATCGCTGGCGTTATCGACCACCACCACGGCGCCGACCTGCGGCGACACTGCGTCGAGCAGCGCGTTCAGGGCGACCGCATCCGGCTGATAGGTAACGATGACCGCGCATACCGCGGACGTATCGGTCGTGTGCAGATCAGTCATGGCGCAACAGATCCCTCAACATCGAACGCGCGCCGGTGCCGTAGCGTCGGTAGTCGCCCGCGCGCGCTTCGCGCAGCACCGGTATCGCTCGCCGATAGCGAGGGAGACGGCCAATCGCCACGCGGCGCTCGAAGTGCGCGCGCTTGTACGTAACCTGGGCCGCCCGCACCGCGCCATCGAAGAAACTCGCCTGCATCAGAAACATTTCCAGGCGCCGAAGCCGCATCGCTTCGTCAGCCAGAAACTTGCCGCGCGGAAGAATCAGATCCTGCCACTTCATGGCGAGCGTGCGCTTGCGTGCGCCGATCTGGTTGCCACCGTGCTGGCGGTAGTCGATCAGCGGCGCGTCGACGAAATCCATTTTTCCCACCGCCGACACCACCGCCGCGATCCATTCATCGTGAATCCAGTCCGCCGCGATCGGCAGCGCCAGCCCAATCACTTCGCGACGCATGGCGGCCGTCGCGCCGGTGACAAAACTGCGCCGCATCACCACCTCGAACGCGCGGCCGTCGTGGATGGCCTGCTTTTCCTGCGCGGTCATCTGCAGCGCCTCGAACATCGAGCAATTCAGCGATCTGCCCTGCGCATCGACCAGCCGCGCGTCGCTGTGCAGCAGCAGCAGGCCCGTATCCTGCGCGAATCGCGCCGCCATCACGGCCAGCTTGTCGGCGCGCCAGATATCGTCGTGATCGCAAAGAAACACCACGTCGCCACTGGCCTGACGCAGCGCCGATGAAAAATTTTCCACGAAGCCGACGTTGCTGGTGTGGCGCGACAAGCGCACGTCGATGCCAAGACCGCCGGCGGTCACGGCGAATGCTTCAAGTATGGCTGGCGTGTCATCGGTCGACGCGTCGTCGCTGATCACCATCTCGTCGGGCAAGCGTGTCTGCGCCAGCAGGCTGTCGAGCTGCGCCTGCAGATACGTCGCCCCGTTGTAGGTGCACATCACAATGGAAAGGCGCAGTGGCGGCATGGTTGCTCGTTGAGGAAAGCGCAAAAGTGAAACGAGACCGTCCAAAGACGCCGTCATCCGATTGCTGCGTCCAAATGCCGCTTGAACGCCGGGATCGTTTTAAACGGCGATTTTCGTCTCCGCTTCACGCGGGGGTCGAGCATGATACCGAAGCAATAACCCGCAAACCCGCCGGATAGCCGCTTCAAAGACCTCAAGGCAGTCGGGCCGGCACGTCCGCTCGGGTTAGAATAGTGCACTGTCTCATCGCTACACGCGTCCCCGTGGACATTATTTAGAGGAATCGTTGATGAAAATTCTGGTCGGTTACAAGCGCGTGGTGGACTACAACGTGCGCATTCAGGTCAAACCCGACGGCAGCGGCGTGGTTACCGACGGCGTCAAGCTGTCGGCCAATCCGTTCGACGATATTGCGCTGGAAGAAGCGCTGCGCCTGCGCGAGAAAGGTGTCGCCGAGGAAGTCATCGTGGTCGGTATCGGCCCGGCCGATCTCACCGCCCATCTGCGCAACGGCCTGGCCATGGGCGCCAACCGCGCCATTCACGTGGTCACTGCCGACGCCGTGCAGCCGCTGACCGCGGCTCGCGTGTTCCTCAAGCTGATCGAAAAGGAGCAGCCCGGGCTGTTTATCGTCGGCAAGCAGGCGATCGACGACGACGCCAACCAGACCGGCCAGATGCTCGCGGCCCTGTGGGATCGCCCGCAGGCCACCTTCGCCGGCAAGGTCGAGATTGCAGACAACAAAGCGACGGTGACGCGCGAGGTCGATGCCGGCCTGGAAACCATCGAAGTCGAGCTGCCGGCCGTCATCACCACCGACCTGCGCCTCAACGAGCCGCGCTTCATCAAGCTGCCCGACATCATGAAGGCCAAGTCCAAGCCCATCGACAGCATCGAGTTCGCCTCGCTGGGCGTCGAGGCACATGACCACCTGAAAACCACCCACTACGCGCCGCCGGTCAAACGCGGCAAGGGCGTGATGGTGAAGGATGCCGCCGAACTCGTCGCGGCGCTGAAGCAGAAGGGTTTGCTGTAAAGCGCAATCCGCTATCTGGCCGCCCGACATTTACATAGAAATCCCGGAGATTTCCCATGAGCAAGATTCTCGTCATTGCCGAACATCTGGACGGCAAACTCAATTCTTCCACCGCCCGCGCCGTGAGCGCCGCCGTGGCCGTCAAGGCCGAAGCCATCGATGTGCTGGTGCTGGGTGACAGCATCGATGCGGTCGCTGCCGAAGCCGCCAAGATCGAAGGCGTCAGCAAGGTTCTCACCGTCGCCAAGCCTGAGAACGCGCACCCGCTCGCCGCCGTGCTGGCGCCGCAGATCGCCAAGGCCGCCGACGGCTACAGCCACGTGTTCGCACCGTCCACCACGTTCGGCAAGGACGTCGCCCCGCGCGTCGCCGCCCTGCTCGGCGTGGCCCAGGTCAGCGACGTCATGACTGTCGAATCCAGCCACACGTTCAAGCGGCCGATCTACGCGGGCAACGCCATCATCACGGTCGAGGCCAATGCCGATCATGCCGTGGTCGCGACCATCCGCACGGCCTCGTGGCCGGCGGCCAACAGTGGCGCGAACAGTGCGCCGGTCGAAGCCCTTTCGCTCGACGTCACGCTGCCAACGCATACGCGCTTCATCGAACTGAAGCAGGGCAGCAGCGATCGTCCCGACCTGCAGAGCGCCGGCAAGGTCGTCTCCGGCGGCCGCGGCGTCGGCTCGAAAGAGAACTTCGACATCATCTACAAGTTCGCCGACAAGATCGGCGCCGCCGTGGGCGCCTCGCGCGCCGCGGTCGACGCCGGCTACGTGCCGAACGAAATGCAGGTCGGTCAGACCGGCAAGATCATCGCCCCCGAGCTGTACATGGCGATCGGCATCTCCGGCGCTATCCAGCATCTGACGGGCATCAAGGACGCTGGCACCATCGTGGCCATCAACAAGGACGGCGAAGCGCCGATCTTCGAGATCGCCGATATCGGTCTGGTCGGTGACCTGTTCAAGTTGATCCCCGAACTGGAGCAGGCGATCGGCTGAATGGAGTCGCGCGCCTGACGAGGACTTGCAGAGGGGTGGCTTGACAATGCCGCCCCTTTCTTTTTCAACTGTGCTTATTTCGTAACGAATTGCGGGAACACCATGCGCCAACCTTCGCACCTGGATGATCTGGAAGCCGAAAGCATTTTCATTTTTCGCGAGGTGATGGCGAATTTCCAGAACCCGGTGATGCTTTATTCCATCGGCAAGGACTCATCGGTGTTGCTGCATCTGCTGCGCAAGGCCTTTTATCCCGCGCGATCGCCCATTCCGCTGCTGCACGTCGACACGACGTGGAAGTTTCGCGAGATGATTGCGTTCCGTGAGCAGGTCGCGGCCGCCGGCGATGTGGAAGTCATTGTCCACATCAACGAAGAAGGCGTACGCCAGGGCATTTCGCCCCTGGTTCATGGTGCGACCGTGCATACCGACGTCATGAAAACCGTCGCGCTCAAGCAGGCGCTGGACAAGTACGCCTTCGACGCTGCCATTGGCGGTGCAAGGCGCGACGAGGAAAAATCGCGCGCGAAGGAGCGCCTATTTTCCTTCCGCAACGCGCAGCATCGCTGGGATCCGAAGAACCAGCGGCCGGAGCTTTGGCACACCTTCAATACGCACATTCACAAGGGCGAGAGCGTGCGGGCCTTCCCGTTGTCGAACTGGACCGAAATGGACGTCTGGCTTTACATACAGCGCGAGAATATTCCCGTGGTACCGCTTTATTTTGCCAAGCCGCGTCCCGTGGTCGAGCGCGATGGCGCGCTGATCATGGTTGATGACGAGCGTTTCACTCTGCGCGCGGGCGAGTCGGTGACGATGAAACAGGTTCGCTTCCGCACGCTGGGCTGTTATCCATTGACGGGTGCGGTGGAGTCCGACGCAGAAACTCTGCCGCAGATCATCGAGGAGATGGCCAGTTCGCGCAGCTCCGAGCGACAGGGTCGCGTGATCGATCAGGACGCATCCGCCTCGATGGAACGCAAAAAGCAGGAGGGGTACTTCTGATGCCGACGTCATTCGAGCATGCGCACCATACCGCCGAGGTGGAAACCCGCAGCCTGCTGCGATTCATTACCTGCGGCAGCGTCGACGACGGCAAGAGCACCCTGCTCGGCCGTCTTTTGTTCGACACCCACTCCCTGGCCGACGATCAACTCGCCACCCTGATTCGCGACAGCCGGCGCACGTTTCCCCACGACGACCATTTGCTGGATTTTTCGCTGCTCACCGATGGCCTGGACGCCGAACGCGAGCAGGGCATCACGATCGATGTCGCTTACCGCTACTTCCACACGGAAAAGCGCAGTTTCATCGTCGCTGACTGCCCGGGCCACGAGCAGTACACCCGCAATATGGCTACCGGCGCGTCCAATGCGGATCTTGCCGTGGTGCTGGTGGATGCGCGCAAGGGTCTGCTGCCGCAGACGCGTCGCCATAGCTATATTTGCGCACTGCTGGGTATCCGTCATGTGGTGCTGGCGGTCAACAAGATGGACCTGGTGGATTATTCGCAGCCGATTTTCGACGACATTGTCGCCGACTATCAGGCCCTGACCGAACAGCTTGGCATCACCCACGTGCAGTGCCTGCCAGTGGCCGCACTGCCCGGCGACAACGTCGGTGGCGTCAGTGAGCGGATGGCGTGGTACCACGGGCCTACGCTGGTGCAGGCGCTGGAAACAGCGCAGGTATCGCGCTTTTTGGCAGAGGATTTTCGCCTGCCGGTGCAGTGGGTGAATCGACCGGACCATACCTTTCGCGGTTATGCCGGCACGATCGCCGGCGGCAGTATTTCGGTGGGTGACGAGATTGTCGTCCAGCCGGGTATTCAACGGGCGCGAGTGGCGCGCATTGTGACCGCGGATGGCGATCTGCAGCAGGCCAGTTCAGGTCGGGCGATCACCCTTGTTCTCGATCGCGACATCGACATCAGCCGCGGCGACGTCGTGTCTACCGCCGCCAGGCCCGCGCAGGTGGCCGATCAGTTTGCTTGCCACCTGCTGTGGATGGGCGATCAGCCGCTGCTGCCGAACCGGTCCTACTGGCTGAAAATTGGTACGCGCACGGTCAACGTGCGTATCACCAGCATCAAGCACAAGATCGACGTCAACACCCAGGCCAGTCTCGCCGCCCAGCGGCTGGAATTGAACGAGGTCGGCTACTGCAATATTGATCTCGATCACGCGATTGCCTTTGATACCTACAAGAACAATCACGAGCTGGGCGGCTTCATTCTGATCGACCGTCAGAGTCACGCCACCGTCGCCTGTGGCACGCTGGAATTCGCGCTTCAACGCTCCAGCAATATTCACTGGCAACATGTGGACGTCGACAAGCACGCACGCGCCACGATCAAGGGCCAGCGCCCGATGTGCATGTGGTTTACCGGGCTTTCCGGCGCGGGCAAATCCACCATCGCCAACCTGGTGGACCGCCGGTTGCTTTCGCTCGGCTATCACACGTATCTGCTGGACGGCGACAATGTGCGGCACGGCTTGAACAAGGACCTGGGCTTCACCGAAGAAGCACGCATTGAAAACGTACGGCGCATGGCCGAGGTGGCACACCTGATGGTCGATGCCGGCCTGATCGTGCTGGTCTGCGCCATATCCCCTTTCCGCAGCGATCGCCGCTCTGCCCGCGAGTGCTTTGACGACGGAGAGTTCATCGAGGTGTTCGTCGATACGCCGCTGGAAGATTGCGAACGGCGCGACGCCAAGGGGCTGTACGCCAAAGCCCGTGCCGGAAAGTTGAGCAACTTCACCGGTATCGACTCGCCCTACGAAGTACCGCTATCGCCCGATGAGCATTTGCTTACGCACGACGCTCGCTCCGATCAGCTGGCTGACGCCTTGACCGAGCGATTGTTGGCTCGCCTGAAAGATGGGCCATCTCAATGAATTCGGTTGATGATGGCCGAGTCCACTTCGATCGATGTAGTAGCCATCGATCAGACTGAAAGGGACAAAATATCCTTGAGCGCCTCGCGCGCTCTTTCCGGCGAGAAATGGCGCCTTACGTTATCAAGGCCACAGTCGGAAAGATTTATCCAGAGGCTTTCATTGTCGTAGGCTTCGATAATCGCCCTGGCAAAATCCTGGGCGCCGTCGGCAATCATGGCATCACGTCGATCGAGCAGATCCATGCCTTCCGCACCTACCGTCGTGGTGACGATGGGCACGCCATAGCTCATCGCCATGTTGATCTTGCCTTTGACGCCGGCGCCGTATCGCAAAGGTGCCAGCGCCAGCTTGATATTCTTGAAAATCGGCGCGAGGTCGGCGATATATCCATGCACCAGCACGTCATCACTGGCGCAGTCTGCCAATGCCGCGTCGGCCGCATAACCCACGATATGCAGGCTGATACCCGGTAAACGATCGCGCAGCAGCGGCATGACGGTCTCGATGAGCCAGCGAGCCGCATCGACATTCGGATCGTGTTCGAAATTGCCGAGAAACATCAGGCCCGCGCGTCCCGAAAAAGGGGACTGCCGCCCGTGCACCTTGTGAATGGTGGAAAGCACTTTCACTTCAACTTTCGGCACCAGCTTGCGCAGCAGTTCCTGCTCGTACTCACTCACCACCAGGGTCAGGTTGGCTTGCTGCATGAGGCCAAGCTCTTTCTGACGAAGCTCGTCTGCCCAGGCTGCCTCCGTACTGCTTACGTGCAGTGCGGCACCTCGGGCAATGCGCAGAAAATGCAGATCGACGGTGTCGAAGATCACTGATGCTTTGGCAGCGTAACGCCGCACCAGACGCATCGAACCCAGCGCTACCGGCAGCCTGGACATGAGCACAATGTCCAGTTCAGACCCGTGCTCATACCACCAGCGCAACGCCCGACCGCGCGACGGCGGCACAACGAGTTCAATACCGTGCTCTTCGAGAGTCTGCGAATAGTCATCCCGATACGCGCCACGCTGTGCCCAGAACTGCACGTGACAGCCCAGCTCTCGCAGCAGGATCAGCATGTTCAGCATACGCAGCGAACCGGAGTCTCGGTCTGCGTGCGGGTAGTCGGCATCCACGACCAGCACACGACGACCACCGCGGTGGGTGGCGGAGCATTCCGGGCGCAGTGAAAAATCCAGCGGCGATGGCTGGCCCGACAGTGCGTGGCGCCGCTTGGAAACGAATTTTTCGCGATTGATGGTCTGAAACCGCTTGATGCCCTGAGCGACGTCCGTGCCGGCCGTCTGACCCTCAAAATGCACCACGCGCGCCCGCGGCTGGTAGATCACCCGGTAGCCTGCGGCACGCACTGCAAACGCCAGGTCGGTATCTTCGTAATAAGCCGGCGCGTAACAGGGGTCGAATCCGCCCAGCTCTTCGAACAGCGCCTTGGGTATCGCCACACAGGCGCCGGAGCAGTAGTCCACTTCACGCACGAAATCGTATCGGGGATCCTGCGGATTACCGCCGCGGCCGTAATTGCAGGCACTGCCATCGGCAAACACGATCCCGCCAGCTTCCTGCAGGCTGCCGTCCGGATAGACCAGTTTGGCGCCCACCATGCCGCAGCGAGCCTCGCTGGTAAAACACCGGATCAAGGCATCAAGCCAGTCGGCCGTGACTTCCGTGTCGTTATTGAGAAACACCAGATAGTGCCCGCGAGCGGCCTCGGCACCAGCATTGCAGGAAGCCACAAAGCCGCTGTTTTCGGGCATGCGATGCAGCCGGACGTTCAAGCATGCCTGCAGCCATTGGGCCGATTCGTCGGTCGAACCATCATCAACAACCAGAACTTCAAAGGTGCAGTTGGCGCCCACCGCGGCCAGCGAGCGCAGGCAACGCATCGTCTGGTCCAGGTGGTTATATACCGGTATCACGACGCTGACCAAGGGAGCGTTTTCGTAGCGAAACGAAGGATGTTCGGCCTTTTTTTCCGCTCCACGCCCGGCCAGCGATCCAATCTCCTTCAACTCGGGAGCAACCGTCACTACCGGCGGTGCAAAAGATCGCCGCCGGTAAAGCGAGCGCACGGAGGCGGCCAGAAGGCGCAGGTAATCCAGAACGTAGTCCGCCAGGCGCCTTGCCTGCGCGGCGCGGCGTGGGTATCGGGATAGCGGTTCAATCGCGCTCATGTCAGTGATGGTCGCATGCTTATCGCGCATCCAGGAGTGCCATGTCGTCGGCCACGCAGAGCGATTTGCGCAACACGCTCACAATGCGCTGCGACGCTTTGCCATCGCCGTAAGGCGAGACGCCCCGCGCCATGTCGCGGTAGGCCTGGGCGTCGTCAAGCAGGCGCGAGGCCTCGGACACGATCAAAGCTTCATCCGTACCGACCAGCCGTACCACGCCATCCTCCACCGCCTCGGGGCGTTCCGTCTCCGAACGCATGACAAGAACCGGCTTGCCAAGCGCCGGAGCCTCCTCCTGCACGCCGCCGGAGTCCGTCAAAATCAGAAACGCCCGCTTCTGCGCTTCGACAAAAGGGGCGTAATCAAGCGGCTCGCACAAGTGTATGCGCGGGTGTGCATCGAGCATCTCGCGCACCACCGCCTTCACGTTGGGATTGGGATGCACGGGATAAACCACCTCGATATCGGGATACCGATCGACCAAGATGCGGATCGCTCTGCATACGGCGCGCAGCGGCTCGCCAAAATTTTCTCGGCGGTGCGCGGTCACCAGAACGAGCCGCTTGGCTGGATCGAGCGGAACACCCAGTGGCACATCCTTCGCGGCGACTTCGAGCAGGGCGTCGATTACCGTATTACCCGTGACATGGATCGAGGCGTCCGCCATGCCCTCACGCAACAAATTTCGACGCGATCGCTGCGTCGGTGCAAAATGCCAGCGTGCAAGGTGACCTGCGATCAGTCGATTCATCTCTTCGGGAAACGGGTTGTCCAGATCATGCGTTCGCAGACCGGCCTCGACATGGCCAAAAGGAATGCGCCGATAGAACGCGGCCAGCGCCGCCGTCATCACCGTGGTTGTATCCCCCTGTGCCAGCACGGCGTCTGGCGAAATGTCCGCAAACGCGTCGTCGAGCGCCGTGACCAGTCTGGCCGTAAGCTGCGGGAGCGTCTGGTTATCGCGCATGACGTCGAGGTCCACATCCGGAGATATGCCGAACAGCGATAACACCTGATCAAGCAATCCGCGGTGCTGGGCTGTTGCAAGTACCGTCACCCTGGCCCAGGACTCCTGCTTCAGCGCCTTGATCAGGGGCGCCATCTTTATCCCCTCGGGCCGCGTGCCGACAATGCAGAGCAGATGCTTTTTTTTTGTCATGGAGGCTAAGGTTCTCGATCCAACCCGGTACTAACGCAGCATCAAGGCAAAGGTTACTTTTGAAGTTACGGTAGAACCACGCCTACGGATGAGCCCATGCCATCATTTTCGTAAAATTAAGTAGAGCACGTACGAAAACAGTCCGACCTTTCCGATTTACTCACCTCACCGGCCATCGTGGGGCGGCCATGTCAGCCGACCGATGTTAACCGAGTTGCCGCCCAAGGGGAAAACTGTCGGCCTGGAGATGGGCGATACGGGGCCAAACGTTAGCCGTTTATGATGGCGTTGCGGGCTTGCGCCAAAGGCGCAGCAGACAGTTTTGGTAATCGCGGATGGCACCGGAAGTATTTACCTTGATGCGTTTGCTAACATCGCCGTTTGCCTGATAGATAGGTTTTTGCAGGCCTTCTGGCTCGATCAAAAATACTTTTCGAAAGCAGAAAAAACGAAAGATCGCATGCCGCAGCAAGGCGGCAGACAGGAATTCGGCCATTTCATGACGATGCTCCCGACCGGCACTCCACCAATGAAAACGCGACTGTCGATGCAACTTGCCTGGCAGAGCCTGCTCGCGAACCCCTGGCTGCCTGTCGTATTGCTATTTTTTCTCTGCAGCCTCAGAAGCATTGGCCTGCCCGGCTTGTATATGGACGAGGTCAACCCCGATTACCTTGCCGCCCGAATACTGCACCCGGCGCTGCACAACCCGGTCTTTGAGCTACCGACTCGATTCTTCAACATCCTCGGAAACTATTACCATGGCGTGCAGAATTATTATCTCGCCATACCCGTCCTGTCGTTTCTCGGCTCATCGGTCACCAGTATCCGCCTGGCGCACGTTTTATTCGGGCTCATTATCGTGGGGTGTACCACCACGATTGTGTCCCGGCTGACGCGATCAGGTGCTGTGGCCCTGGCCTGCGGTTTGGCGACCGCGACTGACATGGCGTTGATCGGATCGTTCCGGGATCAGAATTACATCGTGCTGGGTGGCTTTGCGTGGCTGATGGTGGCACTGCTGATTTTGTTACCCGGGCCTCGCGTTGAAGAACACGGTGCGGGCCTCAGCAGTCGACGTGTTTTTGTCTCCGGCCTGTTTTGCGGGCTGGCCGTTTATGGCTATTTTGTACAGCTTTTTTTCTATCCTGCCATGCTGCTTATCACACTCAGACAGGCAGCTTCCCGCAAGCGCGCGGCGGTTTTCTGGTGCCTCGGCGTGGCCGCAGGGCTTACCCCTTACGCGCTCGGCTATCTGTCGATGTATCTGGCATTGGGCGGCCTGCACCAGCTGGCGCAGAGCATCCATTCGGGCCTGACCACGCTGCAGCCTATGCAGGAAGGTAGCGGCCCGCTAAAAAACCTCACCGCCGTATTCGGATTTGCCAATCTGGCCGTGACAAACCATGAAAACGAAATGATGACGCTGGGCGCCTCGCTGCACTCGACCTGGGGCAATGCGAAGTTCTACCTGTTTTTATTCAGCATCCTGGCGGCGCTCGCATCGTTGGCAGTGAGCCTGCATCGACGACGCAAGGACCATCTGGATCTGATGCTGGTCTCGCTGCCGCTTTCCTACCTTGCCGTGGCGAGTATTTTTGGTGGACGCTTGGGATCGCATCACTTTGCGCTGATGACGCCGTTGACCTACCTGCTGCTGGCTCTGCTGCTGGGGCGGCTGGTCAGCTTGACGCGAAAAACCGAAGATCGCCGCCCGGGAAACATATTGATCGTCGGCTTCACCGTGCTGGTCGCAGGCGCCAATCTGGTGCAGCAGCATCGGTATTTCAACGAACTGGAACGTACCGGCGGCGCAGGAAGATCATCCAACGCGCTGACCACGATGGCCGATCAGGCCCTCAGTACGGGCCAACATGCTGTTTATGCGTTTCCGGAGTGGGGCTTTTTCATGTCCTTCGCTCTGCTAACGCAGAACCGCGTACCTTACCTGCTGGACATAAGCCCAACGTCCCTGGCCGCCGCTCGCGCAGCCTATGCCAATCGCCCGGAAGTACGTCTGGTGTACTGGAACGATAAAGACCGCGATTCGTATCGCGCGGCACTCGCGGCGCAAGGAATTTCTGCGATAAGCGAAACGGATTTCATGCAGCGCGATGGCAAGGAGGCCTTCCATATGTTGACCGGCCGCTTTGCCGATACCACCGCCGCAAAAGACCTAGACAAGAAATAAAAAGCTCTTGCCCGATTCAATAACAGCCACCGATTTTTCAGAAGGATGCATTGATGCAAAAGCCCGACGTTGCGGTGCTGATTCCCTGCTACAACGAGGGCTCGACGGTCACCCATGTGGTCGAATCATTCAGGAGCGCGCTGCCCGACGCGCGCATTTACGTTTACGACAATAACTCCAACGACGCGACAAAAGCCTGCGCCATTGCCGCCGGCGCGATCGTTCGAAGCGAACTGCAGCAGGGCAAGGGCGCCGTGGTGCGCCGGATGTTTCGGGATGTTGAAGCAGATTTCTACGTCATCGTCGACGGCGACCAGACATACGACGCGACCATTTCGCCGCACATGCTTGCCATGGCAATCGACGAGCGGCTCGACCTGGTTAACTGCGTTCGCCAGGCCACTGAAAACGAGGCTTTTCGGGCGGGTCATCGACTCGGCAATCGTATGCTCACCGGCGCGGTACGGATGATCTTCGGCGATCGCGTGCAGGACATGCTGTCGGGCTACAAAGTCTTCTCCCGACGCTACGTGAAATCGTTCCCTGCGTATTCGATCGGCTTCGGGATCGAAACCGAACTCAGCGTGCACGCGCTCGAAATGCAGATGCCCGTTGGACATCTGTCGGGCTATTACGGCGGCCGACCAGACGGTTCAGTCAGCAAGCTCAGTACTTACAAGGACGGCATGCGCATCCTGCTTCTGATCATCCAGCTGTTCAAACACGAAAGGCCCATGACGTTTTTCGGCACCATCGCGGCAGCCCTGGCGATACTGTCACTGATAGTCGGGTTTCCCCTGCTGGATGAGTATGTAAAAACAGGTCTCGTGCCTCGTTTCCCTACCGCCATCCTGGCGACCGGCATCATGCTTCTAAGCTCCCTCAGCTTTATCACCGGCCTCGTTCTGGACACTGTGACGCGTGGACGGCGAGAGATGAAAGCATTGGCTTATCTTTCTTATCCGTTTTTCGAAAGCGATCGCTGATTGGGATGCCTGCTATCGCGTCGACGCTAGGCATCCCGATATTTGTGCGGTATCCATGTTCCCCACTTGGCCTCGTATAACGCCTTGTTTTTGTCGAACAGTGCCTGTCGCGCCTCCTGCTTCATCTTGTCGAACGACGCGGAGAGCTGGTGGTGAACAAATACGTCATCGGCGCAGGCGATTGACCAGCCGGCTTGCTCCACGCGGCGGCAATAGTCGTCATCCTCAAAAAAGCCGATCCCGAAGGCCTCATCCAGCGGCCCGACTTTTTCGTAAACCGAACGACGAAGCATGACGCAGAAAAATGCGGCTGTGCGGAGCGAGGTCAGCTGGCCTGCATGACGGGTGGTGAAATCGGCAGCAGCGGTGAGCATCTCGTCCATCGTGTCGTACCGGATGTCGATGCGCGCCTCATTACCGATGTTGTTGGTTACCGGGCCCACCATGCCAAGCTGATCAACGCGGCGCAGATGGCGCATCAAGGTGGCCACCCAGCCCGGCGTGACATAGGTGTCGTTGTTGAGCATGACCAGATAATCGCCGCTCGCCTGCTGCAGCCCCTGGTTATTGGCCGCCGCAAATCCACGGTTGTCGGCGTTGAGGACAATTTGCCGTTGACCGCCATGTCTGGCCCAGGCCTCAAGATAAGCCGGCGTACCGTCAATCGACGCGTTGTCGACAACGATGACCTCGAGATTCGGATACTCGCTGTGCCGCTCAATACTGTCCAGACACATCCTGGTCAGCTCAAGATTGTTGTAGGTCACCACCACAACGCTTACGCGCAGCAACGGCAAATGATCGATAACGTCGACCAGGTCGCGCACGCGGTGCGCCCACGTTTGCTCCGCTGCAAAGCGTCGGCGACGTGCGATAACCGCAGGCTCGGAAGGGCTCGCCAACGCGCTGGCTAGCGCCTCGATAAACGATGCGTGGTCGTTACCTGTACGAACCAGATCCCCAAACTGGTGAATTTCCGGCAGATCGATCGAGACGACCTCTTTGCCCGCGCTCAGGTATTCGTAGACCTTCACCGGATTGGTCGCCAGAGTCAGTGGAATGACCTGAAACGGCAGCAGACAAACGTCGAAGCCTTCGAGGTAATACGGCAAGCTGGCGTAGGACACTTCGCCGGTAAACTCGACGTTACCCAGCGCCTGCAGACGCCGCCGGGCACCGCCGGTATCTGCACCGACCAGCAAGACTAAGCAGTCACTGAATCGACGCGCGACTTTCTCCACCAGATCCAGATCAAACCATTCGGCAATCGCGCCGTAGTAACCGATCACTTTGCGGCCATTTTTGTCCCTGAAAATCTGCGCGGGCGTTTCGGCAAAATGCTCGAACTGGCACGCATTGCGAATCATGCTTCGTCGCGGGTTGTATTTGCCGGCCTCCTCGAAAAGCCATTCCGACGTAACGACCAACAGATCAGCATCGCGCATCAATTCGTGTTCGCGCGCGAGCACTTCCTCGGTGTTATCGGCAAAACCGCCGTGGTGGTCCATGCAGTCATACACAACCTGCTGATTGGGCAGTATCTGCGCCGTCTCCATCCAGTACGGATGCTGGGTCAACGACACGCACGCCCGGCTTCGCGTCCATGCGAGAAGCAGCCCGATGCCGTGCTGCAGTTGCGCCTGAGCTGCAGCGTCGGGGGCGGCATGATAAATCACCGGACTGCCCTGCAAATGCAGCTGAATCTGAAAAAGGCGCCCTTCCGCGTCCAGCGCCTCGACGCTGAATCCTGGTTCCGGGCGATCGATGAAATTATTCGAAACGTAGAACACCCGGTGACCGGCTTTTGCCAGTTCCCGCGCCAGGTGCTGCGGACGCTGGATCCGAAAATGCCAGTCGATCACGGCCCAGATGAAAAAGTCGCGTCGCCCGTCTGTTTGAGGTGCAAGCGCGATGCCTGAAGGCGGTGACCAGAACCGCGAAGACAGGCTCGCCGAGGCTCGCTCGAGCGCCCCATTAGTGGCATGAGCTGGCGGCAGCCTGAGCAGTTTGCGCCGATCCTCCTCGCTCAGGCCCCTGTTCTGGATAGTGCGCTGGACGACTCGCATCAGGCGCGTCCAGCGCCATGATCGACTTGACTTGATCAAGGCGAGCTCGCTTTGTGCCTGATCCAGCATGTGTTGAAGCGCCTGGAGACGCGCGTCGGCCTTCACCATGTCACCGCGGCTCTGAATTTCTTGCGCGAGCAGGGACTCTTTGGACAACTGCAGATCTTTTTCTCGATCAGCCAACCGCTTTTCCGTGGCCGTCAGTTCAGCCTCGGTATCGCACAACGACTGTTTGGCATGGTCTATTTCCAAACGATGCAAGCTTCGTTCATGAACCCAGGTAGACGCCATGACATCGGCCACGATGTCGGGTGATGGCGCGATTCTTATGTCGTAGATCTCGTTCCACGGCAGTGGCACGTAACCGGTGATACCGAGTGAATCACGATCGAGCAACGCCACTACGGCGGAAGTGAACTCGCCGGCCTCACCCAACTTGAGGTTTCTGGAGCGGCTGATACCGACATAAACGACATCTACGCCAACGGCGAGCCCACGCGTATAGCCCGGCAGGTTGACCTGCCGCTGAAACTTCAAATCGGCGTCGTAACATTGAATCGAACGATCCTCTGAACTGCAGAGCCAGAGCTCTTCGCCCACCACGACCAGGGAGTGCGGCTGGGATAGTCCGCTAATCAACACGTCGCCAGTTTTTACATCAATGATTCGCCCGGCCTTCAGAGTCTTATGCTTGTAGCCTCGATGCGTGGCAAAGTCTCCGAACATCGAGGCAATCAATCGGCCACGATGCACGGCAATACAGTTGACGTGGGTGCAATCAGGCGCATCGCCGAAAGACCAGCTCTGTTGGACATTGAAATGTTCGTCGAGCTGAACCACCTGATTGGTTTCGGTAAAGACGGCATAGGTGCCTTGCTCGTGTACCAGGATATCGTGCAGATCCAGCGGATTTTCGCCAACCGTCACCGTGCCGAACTGACCCTGCCTGATCTGCCGAAATAAAGGGGAACCGGCGGTTTGCACACTCCACAGAAGACCATCGCCGGTGGTCGACAAACCGGTGGCGTCTTCACGCGTAAGCGGTATCAGCAGATGACGATGGGCGTATAAAAGTCCACCGTCATTTGGCGCAGAAATAAAGAGCGGATCCGGGATATTCAGCGTAGTTCGCAAGGTGCAATTCCTGAAAGCTGGTCACATCAGTGGTAGAACGCTGCGCGGATCATGCGGGCCTCTAGCCGATTGCACTTGCCACTGACGTCGTTTCAATATCGAATTTCACCTGCAGGTTGGCGATACCCTGGGCCGCACCGGTGTCACCGAGCACGGAGAGCAGCATGACATCCGAGCGCCGATCGATGGCAATCGTCTCCTGCCCAACGTCATCGAATTGCGAGATGCCAAACATCATCAAATACTGCTTGGGGATCAGGTGCGCACCAAACTTCCAGCGTACAACGACGACGCTTCCTGCTTCATAGGTGAAGAGCTCGCCGCTTTCAAGAAATGTGTTGGTGCTGTAGACAAGCTCGCCTTCCAGCGTTCGCAGGCGCATGCCAAAGATGACCCGACTCAACCGCTGCAGGAAAACGTACTTGACCAGAATTTCGGCATCCTGGCCCGGCACAAGCATCGGCACACCGGACTGCCCTGCGACATGCAGATCAGCGACCAGCGCCTTGCCGTTGCCAATGCGTATTTCGTCGCGGTTGTAGCCCATGCGCTGCGAAAGCACGTCGCTGCCGCCGGAATCCAGCAGTGCGGTGGCCGCCTGATCCGCTGTCTCGGCCACTACCTGCACCGCCGCCGCTACTTCGGTGGGTTCGCTGATATGCGAGCCGAAAATCAGCTTCAGGTAATCGGAAATCGCGCCACGCACGGGCCCGTCGTACATCTTGCTGCCGGACTGGATGACCACCCCACGGTCACACATCCGCTCCACTACATCGGTGGAGTGCGTCACCAGCAGCAGCGTGCTGCCGGACTCCTGCAGCTCCTGAATGCGCCGATGACACTTGCGCTGAAAATAGGCATCGCCCACGGCCAGCGCTTCGTCGACCACCAGCACATCGGGCTCCACCGCCACCGCAACGGCAAACGCCAGCCGTACGAACATGCCGCTGGAGTAGGTCTTCACCGGCTGATTCACGAAATCGCCAATTTCCGCAAAGGCCAGGATCGAATCCAGCTTGGCATCCACCTTGGCGCGGCCCATGCCAAGCAGCCCGGCTTTGAGATAGACGTTTTCCAGGCCGGTAAATTCGGGATTGAAACCGGCACCCAGCTCAAGCAAGCCCGCCACCCGCGCGTTCACTTCGATCTTGCCGGTTGTCGGCGCGATCAGGCCGCAAATGATCTGCAGCAGCGTCGACTTGCCCGAACCGTTCTTGCCGATGATGCCAATCGTCTCGCCCGGCCAGACCTCCAGATCGAAATCACGCAGCGCCCAGAATTCCTTGGCGTAGCTTTTCCGTCCGATCATCTGCAGCAGCCGATGATGCGGTTTGGCATAGCCGAGGTAACGTTTGCCGATACCCGTCGCGCGAATCAACGGCTTTGGCTCGGGCGTTCGAATGACTTCAGAGGACATCAATAAACCCCGCCCGCGTGCGCTGAAACCATACATACGTCAGCCAACAGGCCACGAAAGCACCCAGGGTATAAGCGCCCAGGCTATACCAGTCGGGCAGCTGCCCCCACAAAAGCACGTTGCGCCCCTGAACGATCAACGTGGTCAACGGATTCAATCGCATCACGGCCTGGATCGGCGGTTTCATCTGCTCAAGTGGAAAAAATACCGGCGACGTATACAACAGCGCAATCACGATCAGCCCGGTCAACTGCCCCACATCGCGCGCGTAAACGCCAAGCGATGCCAGCAGCCAGCCAACCGCCGTGGAAATCAGCAGCAGCGGAAACAGCACCACGGGAAACAGTACAAACGTCAGCGGGACGTGGCCGTTGAATATCAACGAGAAGATCGCCAGCACCACGAGACTCGCCAGCGCGTGGTACAGCGCCGTCAGGCTGGAAACCCACGGCAGAATTTCCAGCGGAAAAATGACCTTGGTGACGTAATTCGCGTTGCTGGTGATCAACTGACTGCCGCGGGAAATGCACTCAGAGAAGAACGTATAGATGATCAGACCCGCAAACAGCGCCGTAGCGTACTGCCCCCTACCGCCATCCGTCCCGCCCCAGCGAGCGTGGAAAATCTCCGTGAAGAACAGCGTGTAGATGCCGAGCATGAAAAGCGGACTCACGTAAGACCACGCCAGCCCAAGCAGGGAGCCCTTGTAGCGTCCGATGACATCCTTCCTCGCGAGCTGGAGTATCAGCTCGCGGTTGACCCAGAAGCTGCGAGCCATTGAAATGGGCGATGAGGAATGATTGAACATCAAGGTCGCCTGCGATGTAGGTCAAACCGCGTAGAACACGTCCACCACGTTTTTGAATTAGAAAGTGATCGCAGTTGCACGAAGCGAATCTGCTCTTTTTTCAGTAAATTCCTAAAGCTCCACGGGGCGCTAGTATGTCACCAAAAATGTTTAACCCGACTCTCTGCACTAAACTAAAATATCACCCAAAGGTTTCTCGGCTACATCCGCTTTGGTAAGGAGTTGCTGCTAGGGATGGTCTGATCAAACCACGTTCATGGTCGTGGTCCGTTCTTGGTTTGTCGCTTCGAGTATGTGAAGCGCGTGCGTCTGACGACACGTAGATTTGCCGATCCGTTTTGCAGTGTTTTGCCGCCGGGACACACGTCTCAGACGCACCTATTCCACCTTTTCCAATAGATACGTGCGAGTCATCCACAGATTGCTCAAAGCAAATAACGGCAACATGTGCGCACCGTTCTTGGCCAAGCCACGATAGCGCACCCTCGCGTGACCGAATTGCCGCTTGATCACTCAGAACGGATGTTCGACGGCGGCGCGGGTCGACGCCTTGAGATGTTCGATCATGCCACGCAAAGTCTCATCTTCGATGGCCTTGACCTTGCTGCGCTCGGTTGCGATATGCCACTTCCGTCCAAGTTTGGCTGGCGCATGTTTCTCGACACCGATGTAGCCAGCGTCCCCGCCCTATACCGTGCAGCGAGCCGCCAACCTGGGTCACATCACCCGCGTTCGCTGCCGTCGTCACGACGCTGTGTACCAGACCAGTCACCTCGTCTACGCCGACTGGGTGGCCGTGGGCCATGTGCGCCTTCATCCCGAAGTACCACTGATTGCCTTTCTTGGCCCGAGGTAGCGCGTCTTATCCCGATTCTTCGTCGAGGAAGGTGCACCAAGGATGGGCGCATCAACGATGATGCATAGCGAGAGCTTCAAGCGCTTTTCATGCAGATGCTGGTTCACTGACTTGAATAACTCCCTGGCCAATCGATGCTTTTCCAGCAGATGCCGGAACTTGCACACTGTGGTCTCGCCCGGCACCGGCTCGCGTCCCAGATCAATCCTCACGAATCTCCGCATTGATGCCGAGTTATACAGGGCTTCCTCTACGGCCGGGTCGGTCAATGCATACCATTACCGCAGGAAGTGCATGCCCAGCATTCGCTGAACGCCCACCGAGCGACGACCACCTTCGGCGCGTACTTTCGGATAGAACGGCCCGATCACCGCGTAAAGCTCAGACCACGGCACGACCTTGTCCATCTGCGCCAAAAATACGTCCCGACGCCTGGGCTTGCGGTGCGTTTCAAATCCACAGTCCGCTTGCGTGGCCAAGGTCAGTTGATCAGGCATCGTCCACGCTTCCTCCAGCAGGGTGCACGCTTCGTCAGCTATGCAAAATCAGAGTTCCCCTAGAAGGCGACGGCAGATGCCTGAATGTTTGCAATATAACAGCTGCTTCTCGGGTGTCTGAACGCATCGCCGATCACGCAAATTAGCGTGTTGTTGACCGGTTACATGCGACGCACAACCCCCTCTTGCTAATTGAAGCAATTGCCACAGCTGCATGAGAGTCGCTGGTAACATTGCCACGGCAAATGCGGTATTGGCGCAGCGATCTTTGAGGTCATTCAGTTTGAGCCTCGCATCAATTTGCGTCTGCCAAATGGTACTTTTAACGTCCGTAAAAAGACGGACGCAATTTTGGCGCATAGCCAAGGAGGGCGCGTGAATCTTAATTGTTTCAAAGCCTACGATATCCGCGGTCGCGTTCCTGACGAATTGAACGAAGATATCGCCCGCCGAATCGGTAACGCGACCGCGCTGCTGCTTGGGCCAGGGCCTGTGGTGCTCGGACGCGACGTGCGATTGAGTAGCGTTGACCTGCATCGTGCATTGACCCTCGGGATCAATGCTGCCGGACGTGACGTCATAGATATCGGACTATGCGGTACTGAAGAAGTCTATTTCCAGACCCACGATCGCGAAGCTGCCGGCGGAATCATGGTGACGGCTAGCCATAACCCGATGGACTATAACGGTCTCAAACTTGTTCGTGAGCATTCGCGGCCTATCAGCGGAGATACCGGGCTATTTACTATCCGCGACCGAGTGGGGAGCGGCGTTTACGTTGAGTCTCCAATGGCTGGTGGTGTGACCCAATCCTACGAAAAAGCCGCCTACGTTCGACAACTGCTCAGCTATATTGATCTGGCTTTGCTCAAGCCGCTAAAGATCGTAGTGAACGCAGGTAATGGCGGAGCTGGTACTGTGGTGGATGAGCTTTCCCATTTCTTGCCATTTGAGTTCATCCGCATCCAGCATGAGCCCGACGGTAATTTTCCGAACGGGATTCCGAATCCTCTCTTGCCAGAGAATCGCAACGTTACGTCTGAAGCAGTTCTCAAAAGTGGCGCTGACTTTGGCGTAGCTTGGGACGGCGATTTCGATCGCTGTTTCTTTTTCGACGCAGAGGGCAGCTTCATCGAGGGCTACTACCTCGTGGGACTTCTGGCGAAAGCGTTGCTTTCCCAACATCCAGGAGAAAAGGTGATCCACGACCCTCGTTTGACCTGGAACACCATAGAAGTGGTCGAAAAAGCCGGCGGAGTTCCGATTCAAAGTAAAACCGGTCACGCGTTCATCAAGGAGCGAATGCGTGCGGAAAATGCCCTCTACGGCGGTGAAATGAGCGCCCACCACTATTTTCGCGATTTTGCCTACTGCGATTCCGGAATGATTCCATGGCTGCTCATAGCTCAGCTTATGTCACAGACCGGCAGCTCACTAGCTACGATGGTCAAAGATCAAATCGAAGCTTTTCCTTGCAGCGGAGAGCTGAATTTTAGGGTTGCCGACGCTCATTTATCGATCAAACGTCTAATGACGTTCTATGCAGATTTAAATCCTTCTCTCGACTTTACAGATGGAATCAGCGCAGACTTTCAGAAGTGGCGGTTCAATGTGCGCAGCTCTAATACCGAGCCGCTGCTTAGGCTGAACGTTGAATCGAGGCGTGACTTTGAACTCATGCGAGCTAAAACAAAGGAAATTTCAAAGCTTATCGGGTCATCGGAGTGACGGCCGAATCCAAAAATTGAGCGTGTTCAATGAACGGCAGCACCATACGTATCAGCGACGCAGCGATGGCTCCCCAGTACTTGCTAGATACAATGCCGAACAAGCAAAGGGATCTCGTGGGTCCGGTGCACACTCACGACCTACGTTGCATATAACGCTGCTCGCTATATAAGCGCTACAAATCATCACTGAGGCCATGCCGGCTTTTCGCGCTAGACATTTCGATGTAGTCAAACACGCCTTCCGCCATTTAGATCCTCCACTCGTCTGTTCGCGCTTGAGAAAAACTTAAGAAGCTTTCCAATTGCGATCTATCGCGGCAGGTGTCCCGGCACAGCATGATGGAAACCGAGACATGGCACAAATAAAGGGTTGCCAACGGCTGGGCGGATTTTAATCGACAGGATTTTTTCTCAACGCCTTTGACGAGGCTTTTATAATCTTCTGCATGTGCTCTTCGAGCCCAATCCATAACGGCAGTCTCACTAGCCTATCGCTGATGTCATTGGTTACCGACAACTCTCCTTGCGTACGTGTGTAACGCAGACCTGCAGGAGAAGAGTGGAGCGGAATGTAATGGAAAACGCTTTGCACTCCTTCTGACTTCAGTGCGGCAATGAAAGCGGAACGCGCCTTCAATGTAGGTAGAAGCAGGTAATACATATGTGCGTTGTGCGTGCAATGCTCGGGTACAACAGGTCTGCGCAAAAGACCTTCGGATTCAAATGGTTCGGCCCAAGCGTGATACTGGTCCCATAGAGCAAGACGTTTTGCAGTAATGAAGTCTGCCTCAGCCATTTGAGACGCCAGGAACGCGGCCGTAATTTCTCCAGGCAGGAACGATGACCCGACCTCGGCCCATGTATATTTATCTACCTGACCTCGAAAAAACTTGCTGCGATTGGTTCCTTTTTCTCGAATGATTTCTGCACGTTCGACCAGATCGTGGTCACGGCAAAGAAGTGCACCGCCCTCTCCAGAAATAATGTTCTTTGTTTCGTGGAAGCTGAGCGCTCCCAGATTGCCAATAGTACCCAGCGGTCGTCCGCGGTATGCAGACATAATTGCCTGCGCAGCATCCTCGATAACCTTTAAGCCATGGCGATGGGCGATATCCATTATCGTATCCATTTCGCAGGCCACGCCTGCATAATGCACCACGCAAATAGCCTTGGTGCGGGGAGTGATTGCTGCTTCAATCAAGCGCTCATCTAGATTCAACGTGTCGTATCGAATATCTACAAATACCGGGATAGCGCCGCGCAGTACAAACGCATTGGCGGTTGAAACGAAAGTGTACGAAGGCATTATCACCTCGTCACCAGGCTCCAGGTCCAACAACAACGCGCTCATTTCGAGAGCTGCAGTGCAACTATGGGTCAGCAGAGCCTTGCTCGCACCAGTGCGGAGTTCGAGCCACTGGTGGCAAATTTTGGTAAAAGGACCATCTCCAGACAGGTGACCATTGCGGTGCGCTTCAGCAATATGCTCAAGCTCTTTACCTGTCATGAAGGGACGATTAAAAGGGATCATGATTGACCTTGGCTTAAAATTACGAGACCGATGACTATGACGAGTAGACCGACCATCTTTGTTGTGGTCAGTGTCTCTCCAAAAAAAGGCACTGCGAGGACGCAGACGAGAAAAAAATTCAGCGCCATAAACGGATAGGCCCGACTGAGTTCAAGTCGAGATATTGCAAGCATCCAACACAGCGACGCTCCGAAAGCAGCGATGAAAGCCGAAATCACCCAAGGCCTCAAAAAAAGAAGCAGAAGGGGCGGCCAATTCGCTGCGCGTGCGAACGGAATTGGAGCTCGCACTGAGACCTGCCATTTTAGAACAAGCTGACCGTATGTCGTGAGGAGGATAGTGCAGAGAACCATCGTCCATGCAAAAGGATTGCGCATGAACATCATTGAGCGGCGCCCGGGACCAGGTTGACGTGGTAAGTATCAAAAGCTTGAGTCAACGTAAAACCTGCGTGTGCCCATGCTTTCTGAACGACGTAATTCCAAACTTGAGTCGATATTTTTACCGTGCAAAAACCTCGCTGACGGTAATTCAGGAGCACTTGCGAAACCAGATATCCGTAAAATCCACGTCCCGAATGCGAAGGATCGATAGCGTTCAATACGATCTCTACGCATTTATCGTATCGATGTATTTCACACGTAGCGAAGCCAACGATTTCTCCCGATGCGCGCACAATCCAAGTTTCACGATCAGCAGAGGAGTGCCTAATGAATGATGTTGCCCATTCAGCATAGCCATCTGAGATCGCCTGTGGATCAAACAAAGGGTTAGCGTGGTAGTGGCTGCGATAGCTCCGAAACGACGCTTTTGCGATATCTGCAATTCGATCGCTATCCGCCTGCACCGCCAATTCTGCAACGAGATCCATGTCGAATTTCTTTTCGACGATCGTATGATCCAATTGCCTAGAGT
This sequence comes from uncultured Methylobacterium sp., assembly GCA_964658785.1. Lineage (GTDB taxonomy): Bacteria > Pseudomonadota > Gammaproteobacteria > Xanthomonadales > Rhodanobacteraceae > Rhodanobacter. The sequence continues at coordinate 2,049 of CBAAAD010000003.1, read as the reverse complement.
GATAAACAAGAGTATCCGCATGAACAGGCGACAACCCAGTGCTTATCAAGTCATGAATAGGCCCAATTATCCCCGCGGGCAGCCTCAGGATCACCACATCTGGCTTTAGCGCATCGATCTCGCTCTGGAGTTGCCCAGGAGGAGGAGCTCCAAGCCCGGTGCCTCCCCGTGCGATTCGTAGTTGAAATCTCTTCGAGTCTGCTTCGGCTAGGCGAAGCCAGCGTTCTTGGGGTTCAGTCATGCGGAACTCGCTCCGAAACGACATAATTTGGCCGCTGCTTCGCGTTGCCGTATAGCCGTCCGACATATAAGCCGACGACCCCGGTACTACATAGAATGACACTGCCAAGCAGCCAGATAGAAGCCAAAATACTTGTAAAGCCGGCGACCTGGATGTCGCCTCGGGCATACTGATAAACACTGTAAATAACAATGCAAATCGCTAGCACGGCGAATGATAATCCGAGCTTGACCACTAGGCGCAGGGGTTTGTCCGAAAATGAAAGTGCGACGTTCGTCGCTAAACGTAGGAGAGCACCAAGACTGTACCCGCTGCGGCCCTCGCTTCTTTGTCCGTGCGCGACCTTGACGTGAGCAGTGCGATATCCAGTCCATCGCACTAATAACGGGAAAAATCTGTCCGCCTCGGGCATCTCGTTTATCGTGTCAATAACTTTTCGGCTGTATGCGCCGAAATTTGCCGTCGTGTGGTCGTAAGGAGTGTCCGTAAGCCACCCCAATATCCGGTAAAAAGCCCAAGAGCCAAGGCGTTTCAGCGCATGGTCTTGTCGCTCAATACGCTGCCCCAGCACCACTTCGATGTCACCCTGAAGCGCATTCAGAAGTTGTGGGATTTCCTCTGGAACATCTTGAAGGTCGCAATCCATTACTACGATCACAGAGCCGCGCGTATGCTCAAGTCCTGCGCAGATCGCGTGGTGTTGGCCGAAGTTACGCACAAGCCTAATTCCACGAACCCAGGGCCTGGTTGCTGACAATTCAACAATTCTTGCCCATGATCCATCAGGGCTGGCGTCATCTACCAAAATCACTTCATAAGAATAGTTACCCTGATCAAGAACAGCGGCTGTACGATCTAAAAGGTCCTCTAGACAGCCTTTGCAACCATAAACCGGGGAAACTACTGAAACGTGCGGAATTCGATCTGGCATGTAAGAACCATTTAGGGGCGCGTCAGAATGTTCAGGTTGAGGCAATTTCCGCAAATTTTGGATCAAATCTTTCGATAGCAAAAAGCACTCAACTCATGAAACAACAGTCGGCCCCCTAGTCTATCAAATAGTTTGTTGATACTCCCGGTCGTACGGTAATCCCCGACGTCCCCCCGATTTTGAGTAGCACATAGGTTTGGAGTCCAATTCCCCCACTGACGGAGATTGGACGTGAAGAAGCGATTTACCGAAGAACAAATCATCGGGTTCCTGCGCGAGGTTGAAGCCGGCATTCCGGTGAAGGAGATGTGCCGCAAGCACGGCTTCAGCGAGGCTTCGTACTACCTCTGGCGCAGCAAGTTCGGTGGCATGAGCGTGCCCGACGCCAAGCGCCTGAAGGAGTTGGAGACGGAGAACGGGCGACTGAAGAAGCTGCTGGCCGAGCAGGTGCTTGAGAACGAAGTGATCAAGGATGCCCTGCGAAAAAAGTGGTGAGCGCACCGGCGCGGCGCGAGCTGGTGCGGCAGATGGTCGACAAGGGGTTGAGCGAGCGGCGCTCGTTGGCGGTCGCGGGCATGAGCGCCAGCGCGTATCGCTATGCCACGCGACCGGATCGAAACGTTGAACTCCGGCAACGAATTCTGACTTTGGCCCAACGGCACAAACGCTACGGTGTCGGCATGATCCATCTGAAGCTTCAACAGGCCGGGTTGCTCGTGAACTACAAGCGCGTGGAACGGCTGTATCAGGAAGCGAAGCTGCAGGTGCGTCGACGCAAGCGGAAAAAGGTCCCCGTTACCGAGCGGCAACCGTTAGCTCGACCTGTCGACTCCCCGTAATCTTGATCCAGGCATAACTGGAGGTCTCCGGGCAAACT
>CBAAAD010000002.1:8067-36647 GCA_964658785.1 uncultured Methylobacterium sp. | reverse complement strand
TGGCGGATGCGGTCCTGGTTTTCGATCATGGCGAAGCGCACGTAGTCGTCGCCGTAGTCGCCGAAGCCGATGCCCGGCGACACCGATACCTTGGCCTCGGCCAGCAGCTTCTTGGCGAACGACAGCGAGTCCATGCTGCCATAGGACTCGGGTATTTTGGCCCAGACGTACATCGATGCCTTCGGCACCTCGACCATCCAGCCGATTTCATGCAGGCCCTTGACCAGCACGTCGCGACGCTGCTGATAGTTGGCGGCGATGTCGCGCACGCACTGCTGGTCGCCCTCCAGCGCGGCGATGGCGGCGACCTGCAGCGGCGTAAACGTGCCGTAGTCGTGATAGCTCTTGATCCGCGCCAGCGCGTTGACCAGCTCGGCGTTACCGACCATGAAACCGATCCGCCAGCCGGCCATGTTGTAGCTCTTGGACAATGTGAAAAACTCCACCGCGATGTCCTTTGCGCCCGGCACCTGCATGATCGACGGGGCTTTCCAGCCGTCGTAGACGATGTCGGCATAGGCCAGGTCGTGCACCACCAGCACGTCGTACTGCTTGGCCAGCGCGACCACGCGTTCGAAGAAATCCAGCTCCACGCACTGCGCGGTGGGATTCGACGGAAAGCCGAGAATCATCATTTTCGGCTTGGGAATGCTCTCGCGAATGCCGCGCTCGAGCTCGGCGAAAAAATCGATGCCCGGCGCCATCGGAATCGAACGGATCTGCGCGCCGGCAATCACCGCGCCGTAGATGTGGATGGGGTAACTGGGATTGGGCACCAGCACCGTATCGCCACGGTCCAGCGTGGCCAGCATCAGATGCGCCAGGCCTTCCTTCGAGCCGATGGTGACGATGGCCTCGCTGTCCGGATCGATCTCCACGCCGTAGCGCTCGCCGTACCAGCGCGCAATCGCGCGGCGCAGGCGGGGTATGCCTTTGGAGGTCGAGTAGCCGTGCGTATCCGGCCGCTGCGCCACCGTGCACAGCTTCTCCACGATATGCGGCGGCGTGGCGCCGTCAGGGTTGCCCATGCTGAGGTCGACAATGTCCTCGCCGCGTCGACGCGCCGCCATCTTGAGCTCGGCGGTGATATTGAATACGTAAGGGGGAAGGCGTTCGATGCGCTCGAATCGCCTCGATTCAGGGCGCGGCGTAGATGCAGTCGACGCAGAAACAGTTGACGCATAAACGGATGGAGCAACCTGCTCGGTCATGACAGCCTCGTTGTACGTAAGCGCCCGGAACCGTCCGAGCGACGTCGGAGCGTTGCCGACCGCTGGTGTCGGCGCCGCTCCTGGCTCGACGATAATCGGCCGGGGCGTGCGCTGTCGATAGCCCGTGCACGCCAGCTTGACCGCGCATGTCGACACTGCCGGCATGAGCCAGCCTTCATCCATCCCCAAAGTCGCCGTTGAAGTCGACCCCATTCTGCGCAGCGCCGTGCGCGCCGCCGGCCTGCGCTACGTCAGCGACGATCAGCCCGGCATCGTGCGCAAACGTCGCGGCAAGGGTTTTGGTTATCTCGATGCCAAGGGTTTGCGCATTACGGACGAAGAGGTGCTGACGCGCATTCGCGCGCTGGCGATCCCGCCGGCCTACGTCGATGTCTGGATCTGCACCAACCCCAACGGCCACCTGCAGGCCACCGGCCGCGACGCCCGCGCGCGCAAGCAGTACCGTTATCACGAGCGATGGCGGGAAATGCGCGACCACGGCAAGTTCGACCGCGTGCTCGCCTTCGGCGACGTGTTGCCGAAGCTGCGCCGACGCGTGCGCAGCGACCTCGCACAGCACGGCCTGCCCGAGGAAAAAGTGCTGGCGCTGATCGTGCGGCTGCTCGACGAAACGCTGATCCGCATCGGCAACGATCGCTATGCGCGCGACAACAAGAGTTTCGGCCTGACCACGCTGCGCTCGCGCCACGTGCGGCTGCAGCGCGGGCGGCTGCGCTTCGATTTTCGCGGCAAGAGCGGCCAGCAGCGCGAACTCGAACTGGACGACAGGCGGCTGGCGAAAATCATCCATACCTTGCAACAGCTGCCGGGGCAGCGCCTGTTCCAGTATCTGGACGAACAGGGCAAACGCCAGCCGGTGGATTCGGATATGGTCAACGACTATCTGCGTCACACGACCGGCGGCGAATTCACCGCCAAGGATTTTCGCACCTGGGGCGGCACGGTGCAGGCCGCCGGCGTGCTGGCGCGCACGCCGCTGCCGGAAAAAGGCGGCGATCGCGCGATGCGCTCGGCGCTGGCCGCAGCGATCAAGGAGGTTGCCACCACGCTGGGCAACACGCCGGCAGTGTGTCGGGCGTCCTACATCCATCCGCTGATCATCGAGGGCTGGCAGGACGGCAGCCTGCAGCGCGTCATCCCGCCCACAGCCGGCCAGCACGCGCGTCAGCTCGAAACGCTGACCCTGCGCTATCTGCGTCGTCGACTGAAAGCCGGCGGCCGTCGCAGCGGATGAGTCGCCAGCGCGTAAACTGAGGGCTGGTCTTGCGCGGAATGCCCCATGCCTGCTGTTGAAATACTGCTGATCGTTCTCCTCGTCGCCGTGCTGATCGTGCTCGTGCTGCAGGTCATCGCGCTGCGCCGCGGCCGTGAGGACGCCGGCCTGCACATACGCCTGGATGCGCTCAAGGACGACGGCGAACGCCTGCAGCGCACGCTGCGCGAAGAGCAGCGCGCCGGGCGCGACGAGCTGCAGCAGGGCTTCGACCGCTTTCGCGGCCACGTCGGCGAACAGCTTGGCGGCATGAGCCAGCAGCAGCTCGCACGCATCGACGATTTCGGCCAGCGCCTCAACCTGCTGACCGAGCGCACGGATGCCGGCCTGCAGTCGCTGGCGCTGCGGCTGGCCGAGGACGCGCGCAAGAGCCGCGAAGAGCTCACGCTGGCGCTGAACCACTTCGGCGAACAGCAGCAGCTGCGCCTGGCCGCGCTCACCGCCGACAACGAAAAGCGCATGGGCGAAGTGCGCGCCACGCTGGAAGCCAAGCTCAGCGCGATCCAGCAGGACAACGCCGCCAAGCTCGAACAGATGCGCGCTACCGTCGACGAAAAGCTGCAGTCCACGCTGGAAACGCGGCTGGGCCAGTCGTTCAAGCTGGTCTCCGATCGTCTCGAAGCCGTACAGCGCGGCCTCGGTGAAATGCAGAACCTGGCCATCGGCGTGGGCGATCTGAAGCGCGTGCTGACCAACGTCAAGAAGCGCGGCACCTTTGGCGAAGTGCAGCTCGGTGCGCTGCTCGAAGACATGCTCACGGCCGAGCAGTACGCCTCCAACGTCATCACCGTGCCCGGCACCAACGACCGCGTCGAATTCGCCATCCGCATGCCGGGTCAGGAAGAAGGCGAACACGTCTACCTGCCGATCGACGCGAAGTTTCCGGTCGAGGATTACCAGCGCCTGCTCGACGCGCAGGAGGCCGCGGACATCGACGCGGCCAACGCCGCCGGCCGCGCGCTGGAAAATCGCGTACGCGACGAGGCCAAGCGTATCCAGGCCAAATACGTGTCGCCGCCGCACACCACCGATTTCGCCGTGCTGTATCTGCCCACGGAAGGCCTGTACGCCGAAGTGATCCGTCGCCCCGGCCTGTTCGAAAGCCTGCAGCGCGATCATCGCGTTACCGTGGCCGGGCCGACCACGCTGAGCGCTCTGCTCAACAGCCTGCAGATGGGTTTCCGCACGCTGGCGATCGCCAAGCGCAGCAGCGAGGTGTGGAAGATTCTCGGCGCCGTGAAAACCGAGTTCGGCAAATTCGGCGTGGTGCTGGAAAAAACCCGCAAGCAGCTCGACACCGTGCGCAACAGCATCGACAGCGCCGGCCAGCGCACGCGCGTGATCGAACGCAAGCTGCGTGAGGTCGAAACGCTGTCCGTCACCGACACGGCTGGCCTGCTCGGCGACACCCTGATCGAGGACGCCGATGATCGCGCCGCCGACACGGACGACGACAACGGCGCATGAGGCATCCGCACGGTCCGCTGATCAAACACCATCGGCGGCTCGGGCGTCTCGCCGCCCAGCTGGAGCGATTGCGCAAGACGCTGCCGCAGCGCGAACGGCTGCTGGTCGGCCTGGCGCAGGCGGTGCGCGTGGCCGCAGCGGCAAGCCTGGGATATTTCAGCGCGCAGTGGCTCGGCCTGCAGCCGGGTTTCTGGGCCGCGATCACCGCCATCTCGGTGACCCAGAGCAGCTTTGCCGAAGTACGCAACTCCTCGCGCGACCAGTTCATCGGCGCCATGTTCGGCGGCCTGATTGGACTGGGCGCCGCGCTGCTCGGGCACGATCACTACGGGGCCTACGTGCTGGCCGTGATGCTGGGCACCCTGCTGTGCTGGATCGCCAATCTCGGCGCGGCCGGGCGCATCAGCGGCATCACCACCACCATCATCATGCTGGTGCCGCATCAGGAATCGTTTCTGCAGTTCGCGCTGATGCGACTGGGCGAGGTAACCCTGGGTGCGCTGTCCGCGCTGCTGGTCACGTTCGCGTACGACGCCGCGATACGACGGCTGCTGCCCGATACTTCTTCAAGCTAAGCGCGCACCATGCAGGCTCGCACTGCGGCTTTATGCCCGCATCCAAATCCATCGCCAAAGCCGCCGGGCCGTTAAACTCGTCGGCTTGCCTGAGTACCAAGGATTCCCATGAGCACGCAGCCATCCAACGAAGTGACCCGAGAGCAGGCCGAAGAAGCCGTGCGCACCCTGCTGCGCTGGGCCGGTGAAGACCCGACGCGCGAGGGCCTGCTCGACACGCCCAAGCGCGTGGTCAAGGCCTATGGCGACTGGTTTGCCGGCTATGCGTCCGATCCCGGCGAATACCTTAGCCGCACCTTCAAGGAGGTGGCCGGTTACGACGAGATGGTGGTGCTGCGCGACATCGAATTCGAAAGCCACTGCGAGCACCACATGGCGCCGATCATCGGCCGCGCGCACGTCGGCTATCTGCCGACCAATCGCGTGGTCGGCATCAGCAAGCTGGCGCGCGTGGTCGATGGCTTTGCCAGGCGCTTCCAGGTGCAGGAAAAGCTCACCGCGGAAATCGCCAACTGCATCCAGGAAAACCTGCATCCGGCCGGCGTGGCCGTGGTGATCGACGCCAGCCACGAGTGCATGAGCACGCGCGGCGTGCACAAGCGCGGCGTCTCGATGATTACCAGCCAGATGCTGGGCTCGTTCCGCGAGGACGCGCGTACGCGCATGGAGTTTCTGCAGTTCATCGGCATCGATCGCGGCGTGCGCTGAATGTTTTTTGCCGCGACGTTTGGACGTCCATCCTTATCGCGGCCAGCGCGCGTTTTAGCAGCAGCCCTGCTCCTAGCCGGCGCGATGGCCGTCGCGCAAGACTATCCGCAGACGCCGCGCGAGTACCTGCGGCTGATGGACGCCAACGGCGACGGCAGGATCTGCGAAGCCGAGTACGTCGAGTACATGAGCCGAAGTTTTCTTCGCATGGATACGAACGGCGACGGCATCCTGGAGTCCAGCGAGCTGCCGGGCGGGCGCGGCAAGCCCATTTCGCTGCGCGAGTTTCAGGACAATCTGCGCCGACAGTTTCACCGGCTCGACCGCAACCGCGACGGCTTTCTCAGCGCGAAAGAGCTGGCGCAGCCGCCGGGTTGAGCTATCGCTCCATGCGCCTCAGGTCGAGATCGCGAGCCTTTCCGATCGATACAGCTGCATCGTCACCAGCACCGCAAGCAGCGCCGCCAGCAGGCTCCCGGCGAGACATGACACGACCTCCATCGGCTCCATGCCGTCACCGCGCAGCAGCTGCATGATGCCCAGGTTCTGACCCAGCAGCGGCACGGCGTACATCCACGGCTCGGCCTTGATCGGCAGAATGGCCAGTACCAGGCTGGGAATCGCCGGCACCAGCATCAGCAGCGACAGATACGTCTGCGCCTCGCGATAGCTCTTGGCGAACGCCGCCACCAGCGACTGCAGCGCGGCCAGCAGCAGCAGGATCGGCAGCATCAGCAGCAGCACGTGGCTGGCGAAATGCACGCCCAGATCCAGCTCCATGCCGATTTTGTCCGCCGGAATGAATTGCCCCACCACGGCAAACGCCACCAGGGTGATCAGCAGGCTGGCGGTGGAGAACACGCAGATCGCCGCCAGCTTGCCCAGGAAGATTTTCCAGCGCGCCACCGGGTTGGCGAACAGCGGCTCCAGCGACTGCCGCTCGCGCTCGCCCGCGGTGAGGTCGATCGCCAGATACATGCCGCCCATGAAAATGGTGATGACGAAAAAGTACGGCAGCATCGCGAACATCAGCACCGCGCGCGATTGCGGCGTGGCCTGATCGCGCTTGGCCACCACCAGCGGCCACGCCGTGCTGGGTGAGAGCCCGCGTGCGACCAGCCGCATCGCACCCTGCTGGCGCGCATAGCTTTCGACCAGCTGACTGACGCGCTCGACCGAACTGTTCGCATCGCGCTGTGACGAGTCGTAGATCATCTCGATCTGCACCGGCTGACCCTCACGCCAGGCCCTGCCGTAATCGGGCGACAGGCGCAGCACCACGTCGGCATCCTGCTTGCGCACGGCGGTTTCAGGATCGGCCAGGGGTGCGCCGGCGACCACGCCGCCGGCCTTCAGCGCAGCCATGAGATTGGGCGCGTACTGCGCACCGATCACCGGCACCTGCAGCGGCTTGTCGGCCTTGTCCAGCTCGCGGCCGAGCGAGACGTTGAGCAGCATCACGAACAGGATCGGACCCAGCAGGGGACCGGTGAGAAACGCGCTGATCATGGTGCGCCGATCGCGCAGATTTTCTCGCACCTCTTTGAGGAAGACGGTGAGAAACGCGCGGCTGCGGCGAACGACGATTTTCGGTGGCGTATTCATGCGGCCAGCCCTTCTTCACTGCCGATGATCTTGACGAAGGCGTCTTCCAGATTCGCTTCGCCGGTCTGTTCGCGCAGCGCATCGGGCGACTCGTCGGCCACCACATGGCCGTGCGCGATCACCACGATGCGGTCACACAATGCAGCGACCTCCTGCATGATGTGGCTGGAGAACAGCACGCAGCGCCCCTCCTCTTTCAACCGCTGCATGAACTGGCGCAGCGCGCGCGTGGCCATCACGTCCAGCCCGTTGGTCGGCTCGTCGAGTATCACGTTGCGCGGATCGTGTACCAGCGCACGGGCGATGGCCGTTTTTACCCGCTGACCCTGCGAGAAACCTTCGGTGCGGCGATCGCCGATGTCGCCCATTTCGAGCGACTGGATCAACGCTTCGCGTCGCGTTTTCAGAAGATCCTCCGGCAGGCCGTGCAGCCGTCCGAAATAATCGATGTTCTCGCGCGCGGTCAGCCGCTTGTAGAGGCCGCGCGCGTCGGGCAGCACGCCGAGCTGCCGGCGCACGGCCAGCGCATCGACGCTGGCGTCGATGCCGTCCACCAGCACCTGGCCGCTGTCCGGCGTCATCAGCGTGTACAGCATGCGCAGCGTGGTGGTCTTGCCGGCGCCGTTGGGGCCGAGCAGGCCGGTGATTTCGCCATCGCGCGCCATGAAGCTGACGCCATCGACGGCCTTCACCGTGCCAAAGGCTTTATGCAGATCCCTGACTTCGATCACGAGAGGTTGCTCCGGATGCGGCATGCGCGCGGGCCGATCGCAAGCTGCGACAGCGTGGCCAGCATCGGCAGCAGGATCAGGGAAAGGAAGTGCGGCGCGTTGAGCACGGCGGCCGCGAGTATCGCTGCGGCCCACAGCATGGCATTCACCAGCAGATAGGGTTTTCTCATGGCGCCGCTCCTCATGGTGTCGAGCCGTTGAAGTCGATGAAAATCGGGGTGGGCTGCAGAAGGTCCAGACAGCTCGCGTCGAGCGCCTTGGGGTCGAGCTTCTCGACGAACTGCTTGATCAGCTTGGGCGCGCAGCCGGCCGACATGACGCTGTGCGCCTGTCCCTTCAGCACCAGCACGCGCGCGTTGGGCAGGCCCTTGGCAATTTCATCGGCATAGCGCGGTGGCGTGACCGGATCGTACTGGCCGGCCAGCAGCAGCACGGGTTTGTCGGTCTTCAGCGGCTCGTGGAAATTCGCCGGGCGCGTGCCCCTGGGCCAGACCGAACAGACCGCCTTCAGCGAATCGATCATCTTGGTGCCGAGGATGGTTTGCTCGTCCTGCGGGCGTGGCGTCAGCAGGTCGGCGTCCTCGCTGCAGATCACCGAGTACTGCATGCCGCTGCCCATCAGCTCGGACAGATCACCGGAAAGAATCTTGGCCTGACCCAGCAGCGGGCCGACGTCGCCGTGCGCGGCCGCGTCGATCGACATCGGCAACAGCGCGGCGGTCGGCGGCGTGTAGGCAAACATGCGCACGACGCTGGCCAGCGAGCTTTCGTTCAACACGCGCTTGACCGACCGGTAGGTTTCCGGATCGCGAAAGCTCACCGGATGCGGGTTGGCGCGCAGCGCATCGCGCAGCTGATACAGCGTCTGATCAGGATCACCGAAGCGCTGCTTGCACGCCGGCTCCGCAGTACAGCGGGCGAACTGCAGCTTCAGCGCCTCGTCCAGCGTCTGCGCAAAGCTTTCGCCGAGGGCGAGCGAGTTGGGCACGCTGCTGTCCAGCACCACGCTGCGCACCGCGTCCGGGTAATGCATCAGGTACTGCTGCGCCATGCGCGTGCCGTAGGACACGCCGATCAGGTCGAACGCCGGCGAGCCCAGCGCCTTGCGAACATCCTCCAGATCCTGCGCGGCCACGGTGGTGGTGTAGTAGCGCGGATCGGCGCGCGGGCTGATCTGCTTGAGGCAGGCCGCGGCGGCGCTGCGAATCTTGCCGACGTCGTCGCTGTCCTCGTCGTCCTTGGCGGTGACCTCGTCGGAGTCCTTGCAGGTAAGCGCGTTGGAGCCGCCGGTGCCGCGCTGATCGAGCAGCAGCACATCGCGATGCGCGCGCAGCGACTGCAGCACCGAGGCCACGGTGCTGGCCGCGGCGGTGGCCGCCTGCCCCGGACCGCCGGCGAGAAACACCAGCATGTCCGCACTGGGCACCTGCGCGCTGGTGCGCAGCACGGCCAGTTTCAGCTTGATGATCCGGCCGTGCGGGTCGTCGCGATTTTCCGGCACGGGAAAGTCGGCGCACCACGCCGCCGTGCTGAGCCCGCTATTTGGCTGCCCGAGCTCGCACGCGGTGAGCGTGACCGAACCGAGCTGCCAGGTGCGCGGCTTCGCCGGCGCTTCGTCCTTCGTTGCCGAGGTTGCCGGCACTGGCTGGGTGGCAAGCGAATCGCCCCTCGCATGGAAGTGATTCCAGGCGAGCACGCCAGCGGTGATAGCAGCGACACCGATGCGAAAAAGCGTACGTCCTTTCAGTGCCATGCCGCCTACCCCTCACCTGGAACAAAAATGGATTCAATCGAACGGTCGAACAGTCGGGCGATCTTGAATGCCAGCGGCAGGCTGGGATCGTACTTGCCGGTTTCGATGGCATTGATCGTCTGCCGCGACACATCCAGCCGCTCGGCCAGATCCGCCTGCGACCAGCCCTGCTCGCCGCGCAGTTCGCGTACCGAATTATTCATGCGTCATGCGTGGCCATCGGCGCGCCCGGCTCGGCGCTTGCGCCAAAGCAGCATGGCTTTCGCCAGCGCGACGAGGGCGATGCCGGCAGCCATACCCGCCAGCAGGCCGGCATGGAAAGCATCCTGCTTCAGATACGCGAACAGCGCCACGAAACCAAACATCGCCGCGCCTATGGTCAGGCGCCAGTGCAGCGCCAGGGACTCGCCCGGATCGCAGCCCAGATTATCTCCGTACTGCTGCGCCACCCACCAGCGGGTGATGCCGTAGCACGCCATCATGACCGGAAAGACCCAGATCAGGATGCTGCCGTCCAGTGCCAGCACCTGGGCCGACGCCAGAAACCCGCCCGCCAGGCTCAACGTGGCGACCACGCCGGTGGCCACGCCCAGGCCGATCAGATGCGTGCGCTGCTCCAGCTCGTCGCTGTCGCGAATGCGCCGCGCCATCAACGCGATCACGTAAAGCATCGGCGGCAGCGGGGCGAGCGCCAGCACCCAGCGAAGCGGCATGCTGCTGGCGGTGCGCACCAGCGGCCAGACCAGAACCATCAAGACAATGTAGACCGCCATGGCGAGCATGACGCGCTGCTGGTAGCGCTTTTCTTTCAGGCGGGGCATGGCCAGGTCCTTGAAAAATGCGGTAGACGAAGCATGGATCGACTCACGCAACGATTCACGTTGCCGCGATGCATTGCGACGAGGAACCGCGGCTCACGTGTCAAGCACGCTTGACACAAAGTCTGTGCGCCTTGATTACTGATGTCAAGCTGACTTTACATAGACTCAGCGCCCGCGAGGAAAGCAACGCCGCGCCCGCCCGCTCTTGCAGCGCCGCTCGCGGCGGCAACGCAGTGGCCGAAAGTCCGCACAGGCGGATTTGTCATTTTTTGTGCATCCGTTTTTTGCGGGGTGACCAACACTGCCAGCACAGGGATCGGATGGCCCCGGGTTCGAGGCGTTTATCCGAATCGTTTCGTTACCGGGGGAAACCATATGTCCATAAAAAATAATCTGCGCGCGGCGGCCATCGCCGTGATCGTGGCCTGCTCGGCCTCTGTGCACGCCGCCAACCCGGCGACGGCCACTTTCCAGGTACTGATCACCATCACCAAGGCCTGCACCGTGACGGCAGGCTCGGCGTCCAACATCAATCTGGGCTCGGTGGCCACCACGGCGGTCAACACCACCGGCAACAACACCATCAGCGTCAACTGCTCCAAGACCACGCCGTATTACGTGGGCCTGGCGCCATCGAATGCCAACACGGCCGGCGCCGGCATGATGGTGTCCACCACTGCACCTGCCACCAATACCGACAAGGTGCCCTACCAGCTGACCTCGACCGCCGGGGCCGGCGGCACGATCTGGGGTAACACGGCGACATCGACGGCGGTTGGCAATGGCGTGTCCGGCACGGGCACCGGTACGACCCAGTCGCTAACCGTGTATGCCACCGCCGCGAGCGCCAACTTCACCCCGGACAGCTACGCCGATACCGTTACCGTCAACGTCAATTATTGATTGCCGATGGCGCACGTCCCGAACTGGCATGGCTATCGCCGGCGCTGTGCCCTGCTGGCGCTGGCGGCCTTCAGCGGCGCGGTCGCGGCAAGCGGCCTGCAGGTGGCACCGGTCACGCTCAGTTTGCCGCCATCGCAAAACGCCGATGGACTGTGGCTGAGCAATACCGGCGATGGCGTGATCCACGCGCAGGTGCGGGTGTTTCACTGGTCGCAGGACAGCCGTGGCGATCAGCTGACGCCGTCGCAGGCGCTGGTGATCAGTCCACCGATGCTGCAACTGGCGGTGGGTGAGCCGCAGCTGGTGCGGGTCATCCGCCTGGGCGCACCGCCCAATGGCCCGGGCGCGGTCGAAGACGCGTTTCGGGTGGCCATCGACGAACTGCCGGTCGACATGCAGGGCAAAAAAGGCCTGCAGTTCGTGCTGCATTACACGGTGCCGGTATTTGTGGAGCCCGCCGGTTCGGCCGCCGCGCCGCCGGCACTGCACTGGAGCCTGCTGCGCGACGGCGACCACGCGGTGCTGCAGGTGGGCAACAGCGGCGGCAGTCACGCGCAGCTGGCCGGCTTGAGTTTCATCAACAGCACCGGTCAGCGCAGCGAAATCATGCCGGGCCTGCTCGGGTACGTGCTTCCCGGCGCCACCATGCGCTGGGTCTTGAAACCGCCCGTGGCCGTGTTCGCGCCCGGCGGCACGCTGGAGGCATCGATCAATGGCGAAAAGGCTACGCAAAAGCTCTCGCTGGCCGATCGTCCTGGCTGAACTGATTTTTCTGCAGGGTCTGTTCGTATCCGCGGTCAAGGCATCGGATGCCGTTGGCGCAACACCGGCTGCCGGCCCTGCACTCATTGCCGACGGCGGCAGCATGACGGGTCAAGGAGGGAGCGATCTGTACCTGGACGTGATGCTCAACGGCACATCGAGCGGACTGGCGCATTTCAGCCTGCGTGATGGGCAGCTGTGGGTGAGCCAGGCCACCTTGCGTCAACTCGGGTTTGAGCTGCCGCCGGGGATGTCCGACCCGCTGCGACTGGGCAGCCTGCCCGGCAGCATGGTCGCCTACGATGCCAGCCATCAGGCGGTGAAGATCAACGTTCCGCTGCGCCTGCTGCGGCTTTCGACCACGGTGATCAACACGCCCACCGCATCGGCGCACAAGGCCAGCGCGTCGGCTGGCGCGCTGCTCAACTATGACCTCTACGCCACGCAGGGCGAGCACGGCACGGGCAGCCTGAGCGCGTTCACCGAACTGCGCGTGTTCGGGCCGGCCGGCGTCTTCAGCACCACCAGCCTCAGCCAGGCCGCGCGCGGCGCAAACATCGGCAGCTCGACCGATAAAACGGTGCGGCTGGATACCTCGTTCAGTACCTCGTTCCCCGACAGCCTGCTCACGCTGCGCTTCGGCGACACCCTCACCGGCGCGCAGTCCTGGACGCGCTCGACCCGCATCGGCGGCATCCAGCTGGGCACGGACTTTGCGCTGCAGCCGTATCTGATTACCGCACCGCTGCCGGCGTTTATTGGCTCGGCCACGCTGCCCTCGCAGGTCGATCTCTACGTCAACGGGCTGCGCCAGTACAGCGGCAAGGTGCCCACCGGGCCATTCCAGCTCAACACCATTCCCAACATCAGCGGCGCGGGCAACGCGCAGATCGTGCTGACCGATGCGCTGGGGCGCGCGACCACGCTCAATTTTTCGCTGTACGACACGCACCAGCTGCTGCAACAGGGGCTGTCGCAGTGGTCGACCGAACTTGGCTACGTGCGCGAAAACTACGGCCTGGCGTCGTTCGACTACGGCCGCGACCCGGCCGCCAGCGGCAACTGGCGCTATGGCGTCAGCAATCATTTCACCGCCGAGTTGCACGGCGAGGCCACCGCCGGCCTGACCGAAGCCGGCGCCGGCGGCGTCTGGCTGCTTGGCGACAGTGCCGGCGTTCTCTCCGGCTCGCTGGCGCAGAGCGAGCATCAGGGCAAGAGCGGCTCGCAGTACAGCGCCGGCTACAGCTGGCGCGACAACCGCTTCAATTTCAGCGTGGACGAAACCCGCACGCGCGGCGATTACCTCGACGTCGCCTCGCTGTATGGCGCACCGCCGCCCAGCGTCAGCACGCAGGCGGTGGTCGGTTACAGCACCGGACATCTGGGAGAATTTGGCGTGAGTTACCTGGATTTGCGCTACCCCGGACAGGACCCTTCGCGCTACGCCACCGTGTACTGGTTCAAGTCGATCGGGCGCGCCATGTCGCTCAGCCTCAGCGCCAACCAGAACCTCGACAATGCCGCCGATCGCAGCCTGTTCGCCGGCTTCAACCTCGTGCTGGACGACACCACCACGATCAGCACCGGCCTGCAGCGCGATGGCACCCGTACCGGGCTGAGCCTGGACGCCAGCAAATCGGCGCCCAGCGCCGGCGGCTGGGGCTGGCGCGCTGACCTGCGCCAGGGCGGTGATCAAAGCGGCGGCCAGGGCGAAGTGGATTATCTGGGCCGCTACGGCATGGTCGACGCGGGGCTGAGTTCGATCGCCGGCCAACGCTATGGGTACGCCGGCGGCAGCGGATCACTGGTGTTCATGGGCGGCGATGTGTTCGCCTCGCGCCGCATCGACGATGCCTTTGCCGTGGTTTCCACCGACGGCATCGCCGGGGTGCCGGTGAAGCTCGAGAACAACCCGATAGGCAGCACCGACAGCCACGGCATGCTGCTGGTCGAGCCGCTGAATTCGTATCAGAACAACGAGGTGTCGATCGACCCGATGCATCTGCCGCCTGACGTGCAGATCGATCACGTCAGAACGCTCGCCACCCCAACCGATCGCGCCGGCACGCTGGTCAAGTTCGGCATCAAGCCGGTGCAGGCCGGTGTACTCACGCTGGTCGACAGCAGCGGCAAGCCGCTGGCGCTGGGCAGTCAGGTGCGGGTGCACGGCCAGCCCGGCGGCGATCCGGCGCTGGTCGGCTTCGATGGTCAGGCGTATCTGGAAACCCTGCAAACGCACACGGTGCTGGATGTGCTCACGCCGGACGGCGAATGCCATGTGGCCTTCGACTACCGCAAGGTCGGCCGAACGATTCCGCACATCGGCCCGTTGCGCTGCGCGGCGGACGCACCGCGATGATCAAGCCTCGACTGATGGCCACCGTAGTTGTGCTGATCGCGCTGATCGGCGCGGCGTTGACAGCGCCGCGCATCGTGCACGCCCAGGCCGCCTCGGTCACCTGCAGCGTGACCAGCGCGCCAACGATCAACTTCGGTACCGTCGACGGACTGGTGGCCGGCGCCACCACGTCGGCGTCGATCGGCTGGACCTGCAAAAACCCCTCGCTGCTGCAGGCGGCCAACGCAACGCTCTGCATCAATATCGGCAACGGCACCGGCGGCGTTACGGGTACCAACCGGCTGATGACGGCCGGCACCGGACAGAGTCTGCAATTTCAGATGTATCAGGACAGCGCGCGCACGCAGATCTGGGGCTCGCTTTTTTCAGCCGTCAACAGTTTGCCGTACCAAACGTCTATCGTGGTACCTCTCGGCCTGACCGGACTGTTACCTGGAACGATCAGCGGCACGGCGCCGCTATATGCCAGCGTGCCCAACGCGCAGATCGGCCTCACCGCAGCAACCTATATCAGCACGTTCGCCGGTACCGATGCCGAAATCACCGTCGCCTCCAATTACACGACCACCCCGGCCACCTGCGGCACCGGCAACGCCAGCGCCTTCAGCTTCACGGCCAACGCCGTCATCAGCAAAACCTGCACCATTACGGCGGCCAGCAACCTCAACTTCGGGTCGACCGCCGGCCTGCTGACCAGCAACGTGGACGCAGCAACGACCGTGCAGACCCAGTGCACCAACAACACCGCGTTTCAGATCGGTCTGGACAACGGGCAGCACGCCAGCGGCAATACCCGGCAAATGACCGGCAGCAGCGGCGACCTGATCCGCTACGAGCTCTATCAGGACAGCAGCCGCACCGTGCGCTGGGGCAATACCGTCAATACCGATACGGTGAGCGGCACGGGCAACGGCGCGGTGCAGACCAATACCGTCTACGGCCGCGTGGCTCCGCAGACCACGCCCACGCCCGGTAGCTACAGCGACACGATCACCGTCAACGTGACCTACTGATCAGCGCGAGGAAATGTACTTCTCGCGCCGGATCTGCGGCACCGGCAGGCCGAAGTCCTTCAGCACGGTAAACGCTGCATCGACCATGTTGGGATTACCGCACAGGTAGGCGATGTCTCGATCGGCGCTCGGCGCCAGTTCGGCCAGCACGTGCTGCACGTGGCCGCTGCGATCGGTCGATAGCGGATTGGCGCGAGCCTGCCGGCTCAGGCAACCGTGAAACACGAAGCCGGGGTGCTGCTGCGCAAAGGCTTCGAACTCGTCGCCGTATAGCAGCTCGTCTTCGGTACGCGCGCCGTACAGCAGCACGACTTCGCGATCGCCCTTTTCCAGCAGTGCGGCAATTTGCGGCAGCATCGCGCGGTAAGGAGTGACGCCCGTTCCGGTGGCCAGCAGCAGATAGCGCGGGTGAACATCGGCCTCATGCAGGCAGAAGCGTCCGTAGGGTCCGCTGGCATCGATGACGCCCTCGTGCGCCAGCTCGCCCAGCAGCTTGGTGGCCGCGCCACCTTCGACATAGCTCACCGCAATCTCGATGCGCTGCACCGGCGAGCTGCCGTCGCCGACGGTGGCCACCGAATAGCTGCGCTTGGTCGCGGTGCCGTCGTCGTACTGAAAGTGAATCTGCAGGAACTGCCCCGGCTGGAACGCCAGCGGCTGGCCGTCCACGCGCTCGAAAACGAGGTGGCGAACCGACGACGCCAACATGCGGCTATCGACGAGACGGAGCTGGAAATGATCGGCCATGGGGAGTCCTGACGGTCTTGAGGAAACGGTGCGTGCACCCGAAGGATCAGGTGGCTGCACCAAGCCGGCTATAATAGTTGGCTAAGAGCCGCTGACCAAACGCTGGCGCCGCCGCTATTCGAACCTGCCGGTTCGGGGCGCGCCCAACGCATGGTTTTCCAGGCTTTCCATCACCTGGCACCCCCCAATGACCTCCACACCCGCACTCGTCGTCGAGAACCTGCGCAAAACCTACGGCAACGGCGTCGAAGCCCTCAAGGGCGTGAGCCTCACCGTGCAACCGGGCGACTTTTTCGCCCTGCTCGGCCCCAACGGCGCCGGCAAATCGACGCTGATCGGCATTCTCTCTTCGCTGATCAGCTCGACCGACGGCGATGCCAAGGTGTTCGGCATCTCGGTCAACAAGCAGCGCAGCGAGGCAATGAGGCTCATCGGCCTGGTACCGCAGGAAATCAACTTCAACCAGTTCGAAAAGCTGTACGACATCTGCGTAAACGAGGCCGGCTTTTACGGCGTGCCGCGCAAGATCGCCGCCCAGCGCGCCGAAAAATATCTGAAGGAGCTGCGCCTGTGGGACAAGGCGCAGCACCAGGCGCGCATGCTGTCCGGCGGCATGAAGCGCCGCCTGATGATCGCCCGCGCCATGATGAACGAGCCGAAGCTGCTGATCCTCGACGAGCCGACCGCGGGCGTCGATATCGAGATCCGCCGCTCGATGTGGCAGTTCGTCAGCGGCATCAACGCGGCCGGCACCACGGTGATCCTCACCACGCATTACCTGGAGGAGGCCGAACAGCTGTGCCGCAACATCGCGATCATCGACGGCGGCCGCATCGTCGAGAACACCAGCATGCGCAACCTGCTGGCCACGCTGGATGTCGAGACCTTCGTGTTCGACATCAGCGGCACGCTCGGCGAGCTGCCCACGCTGCCCGGCATCACCTTGCGCCGCATCGACGACCACACGCTGGAGGCCGACATGCCGCGCGCGCAGGATCTCAATTCGCTGTTCGCCGCGTTGTCGGAAAACCGCATCACGGTCGTGTCGATGCGCAACAAAACCAATCGACTGGAGGAGCTGTTTGTGCGGCTGGTCGAAAACGGGCGCCATGACCAAGATGGCGCGGAGAAAGCGGCATGAGTACCTCAACCAATCTCGTTGCGCTGCAGACCCTGGTCCGCCGCGAAATCGTGCGCATCATGCGCATCTGGACGCAGACGTTGATTCCGCCGGCGATCACCATGACGCTGTATTTCGTGGTGTTCGGCAAACTCATCGGCGGCCGCATCGGCACCATCGAAGGCGGCTTCAGCTACATCCAGTACATCGTGCCCGGCCTGGTCATGATGAGCATCATCACCAACAGCTACGGCAACATCTCCAGCTCGTTCTTCGGCGCCAAGTTCAGCCGATCGGTGGAGGAGATGCTGGTGTCGCCGATGCCGAACTGGGTGATCCTGCTCGGCTACGTCACGGGCGCAGTCACGCGTGGACTGGTGGTCGGCGTACTGGTGCTGCTGATCGCGCTGTTTTTCACGTCCCTGCATGTCGTGCATCCGATCATCACTTTTCTTTCGGTGCTGCTCGGCGCCACGATTTTTTCGCTGGCCGGTTTCGTCAATGCCGTGTTCGCCAAGAAGTTCGACGACATCGCCCTGGTGCCGACCTTCGTGATCACGCCGCTGACCTATCTGGGCGGCGTGTTCTATTCGATCAACATGCTCGGCGAACCGTGGCAGACCATCTCGCGGATCAACCCGATTCTCTACATGGTTAATGCGTTCCGCTTCGGCGTGCTGGGCATTACCGACGTCAACATCTGGATCGCGTTTGCGGTGATGCTGGGGTTTGTCGTGGCCTTGTCGATCGTGGCGCTGCAGTTGCTCCAACGCGGCATCGGGTTGCGCTCCTAGAGCGGGGAACGGGGAACGGGGAACGGATGCAGCTTCGCCGCGTTTCAGTCTTCGTTTCAATCCGCCCTAAAATCTTGCCGGGAAAATTCCACTGGCACGCTTCGACGCATCGCTCCTCAATCCCCACGTTCCCCATTACCCGTTCCCCATTCCCGGCCCAACCCATGCGCGTCAACAAATACATCAGCGAAGCCGGCCTGTGCTCGCGCCGTGAGGCGGATGATTTATTGGTTGCCGGCCGCGTCACCATCAACGGTGAAGTCGTCACCACCGGCGCCAAGGCGCTGGAAGGTGACGAGGTGCGGGTGGACGGCGAGATCGTCAAGGCGCGCATTCTCGCGGCCACGCCGGGCGCCAAGAAAGCCGTCTATATTGCGCTGAACAAGCCGGTCGGCATTACCTGCACCACCGACCAGAGCATCGACGGCAACATCGTTGATTTTGTCGATCATCCGCAGCGGATATTTCCGGTCGGTCGGCTGGACAAGGACTCCGAAGGGCTGATCCTGCTGACCAGCAACGGCGACATCGTCAACGAAATTCTGCGGGCCGAAAATCACCACGAAAAGGAATACCTCGTCGCGGTGGACAAGGCCGTCACCGACGAATTCCTTCGCGGCATGGCCAAAGGCGTGCGCATCCACGGCCAGATGACCAAGCCGTGCCGCACCCGCCGCATCGCCAAGTACGGTTTCTCCATCGTGCTGACCCAGGGCCTCAACCGCCAGATCCGCCTCATGGCCGCCGCCTTCGATTATCGCGTTACTCAACTGCGCCGCGTCCGCATCGACAACGTCAAGCTGGCGCATCTGAAAGTCGGCCAGTGGCGCAACCTCACCGAGGCCGAGCTGAAAGGCCTGTTGCCGGAGCGCACGCAGTGGTGAACGGTTAATTACGCCGCCGGCAAAGTCTGCAAATCCCAGCGCGGATAGACCTGCACCGAGGCGTCCTGATGCTGCCCGCTGGCAAGCCGTATCGCACCGGCCAGGGCGATCATCGCGCCATTGTCGGTGCAGAAATCCAGGCGCGGAAAATAGACCTTGAAGCCGTCCTTGCTGCCAGCCTCGGCGAGCTCGCTGCGCAGGCGCCGATTGGCGCCGACGCCGCCGGCGATCACCAGCCGCTTGGCGCCGCTGGCCTCAAGCGCGCGGCGGCATTTGATGATGAGCGTGTCGACGATGGCCTCCTCGAACGCCAGGGCGATATCGGCGCGCGTCTGATCGCTCTTGTCGGACTGCTGCCAGGCCAGCAGCACCTGGGTTTTCAGACCGGAGAAGCTGAAGTCGAGGCCGGGACGGTCGGTCATCGGGCGGGAAAAGCGAAACGCGCCCGCGCGCCCGCTCTCGGCCAGCTTTGCCAGCATGGGACCACCGGGATACGGCAGACCCATCATCTTGGCGGTCTTGTCGAACGCTTCGCCAGCGGCATCGTCCAGGGTGTCGCCAAGAATCGTGTATTGGCCGATGGCCTTGACCTCGACCAGCATGGAGTGGCCGCCCGACACCAGCAGGGCCACGAACGGCGGCTCAGGCGGGTCATCCTCCAGCAGCGGCGCCAGCAGGTGGCCTTCCATATGATGTACGCCGATGGCCGGCACGCCCAGCGCCCAGGCCAGCGCGCGTCCGGCCGATGCGCCGACCAGCAGCGCCCCGACCAGACCGGGGCCGGCGGTATAGGCCACACCGCCCAGGTCCTGCACGGTCAACCCGGCCTGCGACAGGGCTTCGCGAATCAAGGGAACCAGCTTGCGCACGTGGTCGCGGCTGGCCAGCTCGGGCACCACGCCGCCGTAATCGGCATGCAGCTTGATCTGGCTGTACAGCGTGTGCGCCAGCAGGCCGCGGCCCGGCGCGTCCGGCTCCCAGCGCAGCAGGGCCACGCCGGTTTCGTCGCACGAGGTCTCGATGCCGAGCACGGGTTTCATCAGATTCGGATCCATGGGCGCAGGCGTGTTCACGTCGGGTTTCATCGGATGGCGCCCGTCAAATCGGGCTGGCGTACATCAGGCTTTATCGGGGCTTTGAAAATTGGATGGTATGCACGGTATACTTCGCGGCTCACCCCATTCAACAGGCCCGTATCCGCGGGCAGATTACCACTCGGAGTTTCCATGCCCAACGTAAAAGTTCGCGAGAACGAGCCGTTCGAGATCGCACTGCGTCGTTTCAAGCGTACCTGCGAAAAGGCCGGCGTGCTCGCGGAGACGCGCAAGCGCGAGTTCTACGAAAAGCCGACCCAGGAGCGCAAGCGCAAGCGCGCTGCCGCCGTCAAGCGCCACCTGCGCCGCCTGTCGCGCGATGTGTCGCGCAAGACCCGCCTGTACTGAGTTTCCCGATCTGCCGGTAGCGGCAGGTTCGCCGGCGCCTCGCGCCAGGCACACAGGAAACGCGGCTGGCGCGGGTTCTCGCAGCCGCCGCAAGCACATCGGATCGATCCGGCCGGTGTTGTCCCCAGGGGCAACGCCGGCTTTGTCGTTTCCGTAAATTGAAATTTGCCACCACCACGCCTCTACCGCCTGGAGATATCCGTCATGACGCTCAAACAGCAGCTCACCGAAGACATGAAAAACGCCATGCGCGCCGGCGAGAAACACCGTCTGGGCGTGATTCGCCTGATGCTGGCGGCGATCAAGCAGCGCGAGGTCGATGAGCGGATCGAACTGGACGACACCCAGGTGCTGGCCGCACTGGAAAAGATGCTCAAGCAGCGGCGCGACTCGGTCAGCCAGTTCGAGGCGGCCAAGCGCGAGGATCTGGCGATCATCGAGCGCGACGAGATGGCGGTGATCGAAACCTACCTGCCAACCAAGTTGAACGATGCCGAGATCGACGCGCTGGTCGAGGCCGCGATTGCCGACACGGGCGCCAGCTCGGCCCGGGACATGGGCAAGGTGGTGGCTGCGGTGAAGGAAAAGGCCGCCGGCCGCGCCGACATGGCCGTGGTATCGGGCAAGATCAAGGCGCGGCTGGCCTGAGTCTGGTGGTGCCCTCCCGGCCGCCGATTCGGGCGCAAACGCGGCGCAATAATCTGCGAACGTGACATTTTCATGGCCAGCCCGCCAATTCATGCATTCCCTTCACGGCCATGCCCCAAGAATGCCGCCTGCAACGCGTCCGGCCACTCCGGCCATCATCATCCTAGGGAGTACACCATGCTGAAGTGGGCCATTATTTTCGCCATCATCTCGCTCGTCGCCGGCTGGCTCGGTTTCGGCGGCGTCTCTGGCGCAGCGGCAACCATCGCCAAAGTGCTGTTCGCCATCTTCATCATCATTTTCCTGATCATCGTGCTGGGCCTGGTGGGCATCGTCCACCTGTTCTGACCGGCTCGATCAGCGATACCTCGAACGGCGCCTTCGGGCGCCGTTTGTTTTGGCCAGGACACAGCCTCACCCGGCCGGATTCGATACTGACAACCGCTAGACTAGTGATCTGATGCGCGGCCTGATTCCCGACAGCTTTATCGATGAACTGCTTGCCCGCGTCGACATTGTCGACGTGATCGAGCGGCGCGTGCCGCTGAAAAAGGCCGGGCGCGAATGGACCGCGTGCTGCCCGTTCCACAACGAGCGCTCGCCGTCGTTTTACGTGAGCCCGGCCAAGCAGTTCTTCCACTGCTTCGGCTGCGGCGCGCACGGCAGCGCGCTGAAGTTTTTGATGGACTACGAGCGGCTGGAGTTTCCCGACGCGGTCGAGGAGCTGGCGCAGACGCTGGGCATGACGGTGCCGCGCGAAGGCGGCCGCGACGCCGCACCGCGCGAGGACAAGACCGACCTGTACGCCCTGCTCGACGCCTCCGCCAGCTGGTACCAGAGCGAGCTGCCGAAGAACAAGGAGGCGCAGGCGTATTGCAGGAAGCGCGGGCTCGATGCGGAAACCATCGCGCGCTTTCGCCTCGGCTGGGCGCCGGCCGGCTACGACGGCGTGATCAAGTCGCTGGGCAACAGCGAACGGCGCATGCAGCTGCTCAACGAGGCCGGCATGGTGGCCAGCAGCGAGCAGGGGCGGAAATACGATCGCTTCCGCGAACGGCTAATGTTTCCAATTCTTGACCGGCGCGGCCGCGTGATCGCCTTCGGCGGAAGGATTATTTTCAGCGCGCCTCCTGCGCGCGAAGATCAAGAAGCGGGCATCCCTGCCCGCACTCCTCAACAGAGCACCTCACCGAAATACCTCAACTCGCCGGAAACGCCGCTATTCCACAAGGGCCGGGAGCTTTTCGCGATGTGGCAGGTGAAGCAGGCCAACGCCAACCTGCAGCGCATCGTGGTGGTCGAGGGCTATATGGACGTGATCGCCCTGCATCAGGCCGGGCTGCCGATTGCGGTGGCTACGCTGGGCACCGCGACCACGCCCGAGCACACCGAAGTGCTGTTTCGCGCCGCGCCCGATGTGGTGTTCTGCTTCGACGGCGACCGCGCCGGACGCGCCGCCGCGTGGAAGGCGCTGGAGGCGGCGCTGCCGCGTTTGCGCGATGGCCGCCAGGCGTACTTTCTGTTTTTGCCCGATGGCGAAGATCCCGATTCGCTGGTGCGCAAGGAGGGCAAGGAAGGCTTCGAAAAACGCATCAAGGAAGCGATGCCGCTGTCGGATTACTTCTTCAACGAGCTGTCGCACGACGTCGACATGGGCAGCCTCGACGGGCGGGCGCGGCTGGCCGAGCGCGCCCGTCCGCTGATCGGCAAATTGCCCGATGGCGCGTTTCGCGATCTGATGGCGCAGGAGCTGGAGCGGCGCAGCGGCGCACGCGCGCTGCTGCAACCGGAAGCGTCGACCCATCGCGCGGTGCAGCGGCCGGTCGCGGTGCAGCGCTCGCTGGTGCGCAGCGCGATTGCCCTGCTGCTGGCGCAGCCGGGCGTCGCCGATCGGGTGGAAAAACCTTACCGCTTCCTGCCGCAGGACAAACCCGGCATCGGCCTGCTGGCCGAGCTGCTCGACATTGCCCGCTCGCGCCCCGGGATCAACTCCGCGATGCTGGTGGAGCACTTCGCCGAGCGCGAGGAATATCCCGCGCTGCAGAAGCTGATGGCCGCCGTTTCGGTGGGCGAGCCGGACCGGCAGGCGCGCGAATTTCTCGACGCGATCGCCCGTCTGGAGCACCAGGCCAGCCTGACGCGCAAGCGTGAGCTGGAAAGCCGCCGCAGCGCGCTGAGCGACGCTGAAAAGGACGAGCTGCGCGCGCTGCTGCCGATTCGCGAGACGTTTACCTCGGACCTCAGTTAGCCGCCTGCACAAACCAGCGAGCCGCCGAGGATGGCCGGCGGCTCGCCTCTGAATACGCTCAGCCCTTGAGCTTCACCGCAAACTGCGCCACACGCTCGCCGAGCAGTCGCGCCGTTTCCAGATCGCCTGAGCGCGGCGCCTCATCCGGCGACGCATCGGACGGTGAAATGGCCAGCGCGCCGGCCGAGCCGGCCGTCCAGTTCACATCGGTAGGGCCGTGCTCTTTCTTGTTGGAAGGCAGCAGGCCAGTGCCGATCCAGATCTGACCGTGCTGCTGCGACAGTGTAAAAAAGTAGTTGATGGTGGAAAACTTGTCGCCGTTGACCGAGGCGGAATTGGTGAAGCCGGCGGCGATCTTGTCCTTCCACGCGCTGCTGAACCACGGCTTGGAGCTGGCGTCGGCGAACTTCTTGAACTGCCACGCGGGGCCGCCCATGTAGGTGGGGCTGCCGTAGATGATCGCGTCCTGCGCGCCCAGCGTATCCAGCGCGCCCTCGGGCAGATTGCCCTCGTCGTCGATGCGAAACACGGTGACGTCGGCGCCGGCAATGCCCGCCGCGCCCTTCTGAACCGCCTCGGCCTGCTTGGCGGTGTGGCCATAGCCGCTGAAATAAACGATGGCGATGTTTGCCATGAGATGCTCCTGTCGGGTCGTGGAAATCCATGTCTGGAGGCGGCGGCCCGAGACATCAAGCCTGTGCAGCGGCTGCCGTCAAGCCCTGGGACATCCTGTCACCCCCGCGGGCAGCGGTAACGCAACGTGTGGGATGATGCCGCTTTGCCGTCAACTACCGGCGCCGCGCCGGCACGCATGGATTTGCTTGAACGACTGATCACGATTTTTGCCGAGAACGGCTACGTTGCGGTTTTTATCGCGCTGATGATCTGCGGCGCAGGTCTGCCGCTGCCCGAGGACGTCACCCTGGTTGCCGGCGGCGTGATTGCCGGGCTGGGGTACGTCAACGTGCACGGGATGTTTGCACTGGCCATGTTCGGCGTGTTGCTGGGCGATTCGGCGATCTTTCTGCTCGGCTACCGCTACGGCTCGAGCATTTTGAAGTGGCGCTTTGTGGCGCGCATCCTGACCCCCAAGCGCTACCAGATGGTGCAGGAAAAATTTTCCCGCTACGGCAACCGCATGCTGTTTGTCGCCCGTTTTCTGCCGGGCATGCGCACCACGATGTACATCACCGCCGGCATCAGCCATCGGGTGTCGTTTTTGCGCTTTCTGCTGATCGACGGACTGGCCGCGCTGATCAGCGTGCCGTTCTGGGTGTATCTGGGCTATTTCGGCGCCGACAACCACGAGTGGCTGATGAAATGGATGAGCCGCGGACAGAGCAGCCTGTGGGCGCTGGTCGGCATCATCGCGATCCTGCTGCTGGCGCTGTGGTGGCGCCATCGCACGCGCATGGCAAAAAAGCAAAGGTGCGGATAACGCGTTGCCGGTAGCCCGACGCAGGCTTGTCATCCGATGGCATCAGATCGGAATTTCAAAGATTGCCTTGATGGTCCACTTGTCGGACGCCGCGTTCAGCCCGCGCCCGATGCCGAAATTGAAAGGCAGCCCCTTTCCCGTGTAATCCACGGCCGCGAACAGCAGCTCGGACTGGCGGCTGGCGCTGTCGAAATGATTGACCGGACCAAAATCATTGTAATACTCGAGCCCTACCGCCCAGTCGGGCACCACGGTGCGGGCGATCTTCGCGCCGGGATTGAAATCCGGCTCGCTCGAACCGTAGCGGGGACGAACGGTCAGATCGATCACGGGATTGACGACGAACAACCAGAGGCTGTCGCGATAGCCGACGATGGGACGCAGCTCGATCGCCGGGCGGCCTTCTTAAAAACGCGTATTGACGGCCGACACCTCGACGTTGAGACCGGCGAACATACCGGCCTCCCCCGCCGCCGGTTTCAGCGGTATCCACTTCAGGCGCACCCGAGGACGCGCGAAATAGGTGGTGCCGGCCGCATCGCGCACAAACGGCAGGTAAAGTCCGGCCTCCAGCGTGTCGGTCAGGCCATAGGACAGCTCGAAGGTATTGCGGATACCGTGATCGGGCGGAATCTCACCCGGGTAGGCAGGAACACGGCGACCGTCCGGCGTGGTGTTGAGGTGCAGCTCCAGGCCGAACTGACCCGCGGCATTGATGCTGTCGTCGTAAACCTGAAACTCGTCCGGTAATTCCGCCTGCGCTGCGTTGGCGACCAACAGGCCGGCCAGAAAAAGCGGCCAGATAAGACGTCGTTTGGACTTCCAGAAGAAATTGCGCATCACTGCCCCACAGCCTTTGTCGAGTCGAGAACGATCTGATGAGAATGTCGGCGCGCGCCTGGCTTCGTTTATCCCCCGAAACCAACCGCGAACCTATGGCGTGCCGGGAGCATAAGCACCAATTCTTTGTTTTTGATTCCACCAGCCGCCGCCCAGCGCCTGAAACAGCGCCACCGTATCGGCATAGCGGCCGGCCTGCGCGCCGGCCACGGCGATCTGCGCTTGCTGGGCGGTTTGCTGGGCGTTGAGCAGGGCCACCTCGGGGATATCGCCCAGCGCCAGCTGCCGCTGCGCGATCGCCAGGCTTTTCGCTGCGGCGCTCGCCGAGGTTTGCGCGGCCGCCAGCGCATCGGCGTCAGAGCGAATGGCGAACAGCGTATCGGCCACATTCTGAAAGGCCGCCACCACCGTGCTGCGGTACTGCGCCTCGGCCTGCTCGTTCGCCGCCTTCGCCGCGCGCTCCTGATGCAGCAGGCCGCCGCCTTCGAAGATCGGCTGGGCCACACCGGCGCCAAGGCTCCAGAAATTGGTCGCGTCCTTGAACAGGTCGTTGAAACGCGTGGGCGAACTGCCAGCGCCCGCACTGAGCGTCAGCTTGGGAAAGCGGTTGGCAATGGCGACGCCGACCTGCGCATTGGTCGCATGCCACTGTGCCTCCGCCGCGCGCACGTCGGGGCGCTGCCGCACCAGCTGCGAGGGAATCGACAGCGGCAGATCGTGCGGCAGCTTGAGATCGGCCAGATTGAAATGGACGGCTATATCGTCGCTCGAATACGTACCAAGCAACGCGGCCAACGCATCGCGCTGCTGCGCCAGCTGCTTTTCCAGCGGCGGCAGGGTCGCCTGCGCCTGCGCCAGCAAGGCTACTTGCGCGGCCACGTCGGATTCGGCCAGCTGGCCCAGCGCGAGCTCGCGGCGCACCGTCGCCAGAATCTTTGTCTGGCCGTCGATAATGTCGTGCGTGGCTGCAATCTGCGCGCGCAGGCCAGCTTCCTGTATCGCGGCCAGCGCCACGTTCGAGGTCAGCGTGAGATACGTTGCCTCCAGCTGAAAGCGCTGCACCTCGGCCTGCGCCTGCAGGGACTCGACCGCGCGTCGGTTGCCGCCAAAGATATCCGGCATGTACGACACGCTGACCTGCGCGGTGGTCAGCGTGTAGTAATTCGCATTGGACTGCAGCGGACTGGCCAGCGTCGACGCGTTGCGCTGACGCATGGTGTTGATGCCGGCGTCGATCGAGGGGTAATAGGAACCCTTCTGGGCCGCCACGTTTTCCTGCGCCTGGCGCAGCGCAGCGCGCGCGCCCTGCATTTCCGGATTGGACGCCAGCGCCTGCGTCATCAGCTGATTCAGCGCGGGCGAATGGAACAGCGTCCACCACTGCGCGGGCAGCTGCATATCGGTGACGAAGCGCTGAGCGTCACCGCCGGCGTTCGCCGTCGTGGCTGACGACGCCGCGGCGTAATGATCCACCGGCGGCGCGGACGGCTGTTTGAAATTCGGACCTACCATGCAGCCGGCCACGAACAGGGGCGTCAGCACAATGGCGAAGCGCATCACGCGCGGCAGCGGTCGGTCATGGAAAACGGTCATCGTCTGATCTCCTGGCGGGCATGGCGTTGCATGCAACGCTGCCTTTGAAATACGCATGCTCATGGCTCCACCGCCACACGTGATTTGCGCGCCGCGCGACGCTCGATGGCGTACTCCATTGCAAAATAGAACGCGGGCAATATGAAAAGCGTCAGCAGCGTGGCGATCGGCAGACCGCCGACGACCACCGTTGCCAAACCGCGCTGCACGTCGGTACCGATGCCGGTAGCCATTGCCGCCGGCAGCATGCCGACGCTGGCCACGGTCGCGGTCATCAGCACCGGGCGGAAGCGCTCGGTGGCCCCGGCCACCACGGACTGCTCGATCGACAGCCCTTCGGCGCGCACGCGGTTGATATTGGAGATCATGATGATGCCGTTCTGTACCGCCACACCGAACAGGGCGATGAAGCCCACCGCGGTGGCGATGTTCAGCGTCTCGCCACGCAGGTGCAGCGAAATCAGCCCGCCCAGCGTGGCCAGCGGCACTACCGCCAACACCAGAACCGACTGGCGCAGCTTGCCGAACTCGGCATACAGCAGCACCGCCATGATCGCCATCACCAGACCGAGCACCACGATCAGCCGCGCCTGCGCGCGCTGCTGGTTTTCGAAGGTGCCGGCCCATTCGGTGCGGTAGGTCTGCTTGTCGAAATGCACTTTCTGATCGATCTGCTGCTGCGCGTCGGCCAGGTACTCCGACAGGGCGCGATCGCGGTTGTCGACGCGAATGGTCAGCTCGCGCTCGTTCTTCTCATGCGAGATCGTGCTTTCGCCGGTTTTCAGGCTGATATGCGCAACCTCCTTCAAAGGGATCTGCGCGCCGTTGGCGGCCGACAGCGGCAGATTGCCGATCGCCTCGATGCTGTTGGCGACTGCCTGCGGCACGCGCGCGGTGACGTTGTAGGTGCGGTCGCCGACGTAAACCTGGGTAATCGGCGCGCCGCCGATGGCCGTCTGAATCAGTCCGCTGATGTCGGCCACGTTGATGCCGTAACGCGCTGCCGCCATGCGGTCCGCTTCGATCGCCAGCTGCGGAATCGGCGACTCCTGAAAGATCGACGCATCGGCCGTACCGCGCACGCCTTTGAGCACGTCGACAATCGCGTTGCCGATGCGCCGCATCTCGCCCAGATCGTCACCGTAGATGCGCATGACCAGCGGACTGTGCGCGCCACCGATCATGTCGTTCTCGCCGTCGACGATCGGCTGGCTGATGCCGATGCTCATGCCGGGCAGCTGCTGCATGCGCGCGTTGAACTTGCGCAGAAACTGCGCCTTGGTTTCGCCGTTGGCCCAGCTGCTGTAGGGCGTGAGACCGACACCCGCTTCCACGTGCGAAGGCGTCCACGGATCGGTGCCCGTATCGTTTCGGCCCAACTGCGTGACGATGTACGACACCTCGGGAAACTCTCGCACCGCGCGGCGCAGCTCGCCGGTCATCTCGCTGGCCTTGTCCAGCGACAGGCCGCTGGGCATCTGCACCTGCAGCCACAGCGAACCTTCGTCCAGATCCGGCAGAAATTCACGGCCCAGCGAACCACCGAGCAGAACTACCGCCAGCAGCGCTGCGCCGGTGATCACGTAAACCACCGGCAGATGATTCAGCAGCTTGTCGAGCACGC
>CBAAAD010000002.1:3795-7967 GCA_964658785.1 uncultured Methylobacterium sp. | reverse complement strand
TCCTCGCGCCGGCGCAGAATTGCCTCGGTCACCACGATGGTGCCGTCGACGATCACGCCGAAATCGATCGCGCCCAGCGAAAACAGATTCGCCGGCATCTTCAAAAAATGCATCAGGATGAACACGGTCACCAGCGACATCGGAATCGCCACCGCCGCCACCAGCGCGGCACGCACGTTGCCGAGGAAGAGAATCAGCACGATGCAGACCAGACCAACGCCTTCCATCACCGTGTGCAGCACTTTTTCCTTGGTCGCCTTGACCAGGTCGTCGCGATCGATATACGGCACGATGCGCACGCCCTGCGCGGCCAGCCGCTGGTTGAGTTCGGCGACCTTGGCGTGGATGCCTTCGAGCACATGCGAGGGGTTTTCGTACTTCAGCAGATCGACGATGCCCTCGACGGTGTCGGGGTTGCTGTCCTTGCCCAGGATGCCTTCGCGCACCTGATGGCCGTACTGCAGCTTGCCCAGGTCGCGCACGAATACCGGTACGCCGTTGGTCTGCGTCACCACGATGGCGCCCAGATCCTGCAGCGAATGCACCATGCCGATGCCGCGCACGATGTACGACTGCTCGCCGCGCGTGATGCGACCGCCGCCCGCGTTGGACGTGTTGGCCGAAATCGCGCTGCTGACCTGATTGACGCTGACCTTGTAGCGCAGCAGCTGGGCTGGATCGAGCTCCAGTTGAAACTCCTTTGTGAAGCCGCCGAACACGTCGACATTGGCCACGCCCGGCACCTGCTGCAGCGCCGGCACGATGGTCCAGTTCTGCAGCTCGGACAGCTGCATCAGATTCTTCGTATCCGACTCCAGCGTATAGCGGTAGATCTCGCCCGCGGGGCCCGAGACCGGATCGAGGCTGGGCGTGATGCCCGGCGGCAGGGTCACCTGCGCCAGCCGCTCGGTGATGCGCTGGCGCTCCCAGTAATCCTCGGCGCCGTCCTTGAAGGTCATGGTGATCAGCGACAGGCCGAAGGTGCTGCTTGAACGAATATTCACCAGCCCGGGCGTGCTGGCCAGGCCGCGCTCCAGCGGCGTGGTGACCTGCTGCTCGATCTCCTCGGCGGCGAGTCCCGGCACCTGCGTGGTCACCTGTGCGGTGACGTCGCTGAGTTCGGGATAGGCCTCGATCGCCAGCTGCGTCCACGAGTAATACCCGAACAGCGCCACCAGCACCGTCACCACCATGAACAGCACGCGGCGATGAAAACAGAAGCGCAGGATGGCGTTAATCATTGAGCAGCACTCCGCCCTTCACCACCACGCGGTCGCCCTGGCGCAGGCCGGACAACACGCGCGTGCCGGTGCCTTCGTCGTCACCCAACTGTACGGTGCGGCGCTGGAACGTCCACGGCGATACCTCGACCAGCACGGTGGTGCTGTCGTTGTTCATCAGCAGCGCGGACTCCGGCACGAACACCTGCGCCGGCTGCGCCGCGGCGAACGTGGCGGTGGCGAACATGTTGGGTTTTAGACGGCCATCGGCATTGGCGATGACGATGCGCACCATGCCGCGGCGCGTGTCCGGCTGCAGCACGCTGCTGACGGTCGCCACGCGGCCGCGCAGCACGCTGCCCGGATACGCCGACAGCGCCACGTCGGCCGACTCGCCCGGTTTCACCAGGGCAAGATCGTCTTCGGCGACATCCGCGGTGACCCAGACCGAATCGAGGTTGACGATGGTCATCATCGACGCCGTCACGTCGTTGACGTAGGTGCCCGGCGCAATCGCCAGCGCGGTGATGCTGCCGTCCATGGGCGCGAGCACGCGGATGCCGTGCGCATCGGCGAGCTTGCCGCTGCCACCCGCACCGCCGACCGCGGCCAGCCGTGCCTGCGCACGCTGGTATTCGTCCAGCGCCTGGGTGTAGCCGCTTTGCGCGGCCTGCAGATCCTTTACCGCCGCGCCGCCGGCCTGCTGCACGGCCTGCGCGCGGTCGAGGCTTTTCTTGGCCAGATCCAGCGCGTCGCGCGCTTTGGCCACATCGCTCACCGCCTGCGCAAAATCACCCGAGGCGATGACGGCCAGCAGCTGGCCGCGGTGCACGGTGTCGCCCAGGCCGACTTTCAGCGCGGTAATTTTGCCCGACAGCGGCGGCAGGATATTGGCCGTGCGCGCGGGGTCGGCCTCGACCATCGCCGGCGCGGTCAGCGTATGCGGCACCGCGCGCAGCTCGACCGTCTGCACCTGCAACCGCGAGCGCAGCGGCGAATGCTCGGGTAGACGCAGCAGGCCGTGATCGTCGATCACCGCCGGCTCCACGGGCGTGTCCTTCGGCGCGTTGGAACACGCGGTCAGCAAGGCGATGGCCGCGATGGCTGCGGAACGGCGGAGCAGATATTGGGTAGTTTGAAAGCGCACGGGCTTCCCCTTCTGGCAGCGGGCTCATGCGTGCAACGACGAAGGTCGAAGCCACGCGGAAAGAACGGCAGGGAAAGCAGGCAGCTCAGGCAAGCTGCCGGGCGCATCCCGGACCGCGGTCTGACCATCGACGGTCGCCGCGTCCGGGCAGTGCTCCTGGGCGGAACGCGCACGGTTACGGCGTCAGAACGACGGCACTCTTTGTTTGTGGATGAATCGGTCTTTGGCGAATCGACGTCTGGAATCAGCACATCTGGCATCAGGGTCCAAGGCGGGTAACCTCCTTCTTTGCAGGTGCGGCGGTCATGGCAGTACGGGCGCCGTCACCGCGTCGCGGATCAACCGGTCCTGCAGCAGGCCGGCGTGTTCAAGTACGGGGTAGGCCAGCGCCGCCAGGTGCGAGTGGATGCGCTTCAGATCACGCAGGATGCGTAGATACACGTCGCCTGCGCCGCCCTCGTCGCGGCGCTCGCGCAGGGCGCGGATATGGCGCTCGGAAATATCGTTCTCCAGCCGCCACAGCACTTCCTTGCGCGCAAACAGCTGCTGCGCCGCGCGCAGATCGCTGCGCAGAAACACCGCCATGCCCAGTCGCAGGCTTTCCATCACGTGGGCCTGCATCACGGCCAGATCCTGGATGTCGTCCGCGGAAAAGTCCTGCCCGCGCTGCGCCTTCTTGGCCGCAAACTCCATCAGATTGTTGGCCGTGATGTCACCGATATGCTCGATATTGATGACGAAGGTGAGGATCTCCTGGGCGCGCTCGGTATCCTCTTCATTCAAGGCTTCGCCGCCGAGGCCGGCCAGGTATTCGCGGATGGCCACGCCGAGCCGATCCAGCGTCGAGTCCATGCGGCTGATGGCCGCCGCGCGATGGCGGTCGTCCTTGCCGAACACCTCGACCAATCCCTTGAGCATGTTTTCGACCATGTCGGCCATGCGCATCGACTCGCGCGCGGCGTTGGCCAGCGCGACGCTGGCGCTATCCAGCGCGCCCTCGTCCAGGTACTGCGGCAGGCCGGCATCGGCCGGCTTCGGCGGTTCCGGCAACAGGCGGATAAGCAAGCGCGAAAAGCTCTCCACCGGCGCGATGAAGATCAGCGCCAGCGCCAGATTGAACGCGGTATGAAAATTCACCGCCAGACGCGCCGGCGTATCGCCCAGCGGTGCCAGCAGCAGCATCAGCGGATGCAGCAGCGGCAGACAGAGCACGCAGCCGAACAGCCGCACCAGCGTGTTGCCCAGCGGCAGCCTCTTGGCCACATTGCCGTTCGCATCGAACAGCGCCGGCAGCGTGCCGCCGACGTTCGCACCCAGCACCAGCGCCAGCGCGCCCTGCGCATCGATGACATGGGTGGTGGCCAGCGAAACGATCAACAGCACCACGGCCACGCTCGAATGACATGCCCAGGTGAGCACCGCCGCCACCAGCACCGCCAGAACCGGCTGGCTGGCCAGCGCCTGCAGCACGGCGCGCAGGGCGGAGGCGTTCTCCACCGGCGCCAGCGACAGCACCAGCAGATGCAGGGCCAGCAGCATCAGGCCCAGTCCGATCGCCACGCGGCCGATGTTCTCGTAGCGCGCGTCGTCGCTGCGGCGATGAACCACAAAACCGATCAGCACCAGCACCGGCGCCACCAGCGCGATATCGAACGAAAGCAGCTGCACCACCAGCGTGCTGCCCACATTGGCGCCAAGCATCACCGCAAGGCCCGGCGCCAGTCCGAGAAAGCCGCTGGCCGCAAACGAGGTGGCCATCATGCCGGTGGCGGTACTGCTCTGCAGCAGCGCGGTCACGCCCATGC
>CBAAAD010000002.1:0-3781 GCA_964658785.1 uncultured Methylobacterium sp. | reverse complement strand
AAACGCTGCCGGGCGATGGCTCAGATAGCGGCCCAGCCAGCGACGCAGCGCGCTGCCGTAGCCGCGCAGCACGCCGCTGGTGACCATGTGCGTGCCCCACAGCAGCAGGGCGACATAGCCGGCGATGTCGAGCAGGATCAGGATTCCGTTCATGGCACAGGCCTCCGTGCGTGAACTGCGCGAGCGGATAAACGCGTGGTCGCTGCGATGCAGTCGAAGCGACCACGCCCGATTTTCCTTTTTGCGCCGCCTTGGCTCAGGCGGTAGCCGCCGTTACAGCCAGCGGCTGTAGCGGCGGATGTAGATGACCTTCACCAGCTGGGTCAGCACGCAGTACGTGAACACCGTCAGCGCAACCCAGGCGAAATACACCGGCGGCATGGCCACCATGTCGAACTTCGCGCCCAGCGCGGTGAACGGCAGTGCGATACCGACCAGCATCGCCGCCGCAGTCAGCGCCAGCACCGGCGCCGCGGCAATACTCTGCAGGAACGGAATTTTTCGCGTGCGGATCATGTGCACGATCATCGTCTGCGTAAGCAGGCTCTCGACGAACCAGCCGGTCTGGAAGAACGCCTGATGCGCCGGCGAGTTGGCGCCGAACACATGCCACAGCAGCAGGAACGTGGTGATGTCGAAGATCGAGCTGACCGGACCGATCCACACCATGAAGCGGCCGATGTCGCTGGCGTCCCACTTGCGCGGCTTGCGCAGGTATTCCTCGTCCATGCGGTCGAACGGAATCGACAGCTGCGAGGTGTGATACAGCAGGTCGAGCACCAGCAGCTGCAGCGGCAGCATCGGCAGGAACGGCAGGAACGCGCTGGCGATCAGCACGCTGAACATGTTGCCGAAGTTGGAGCTGGCGGTCATCTTGATGTACTTGATGATGTTGCCGAAGGTCACGCGACCTTCGATCACGCCCTCCTCCAGCACCATCAGATTCTTTTCCAGCAGGATGATGTCAGCCGACTCCTTGGCGATGTCGGTGGCGGTATCCACCGAAATGCCGACGTCGGCCTCGCGCAGCGCCGGCGCGTCGTTGATGCCGTCGCCCAGAAATCCGACGGTGTGGCCCATGCGCTGCAGCGACTTCACCACGCGTGCCTTCTGCAGCGGCGACATCTTGGCGAACACCGTGGTGCGCTTGACCAGCGCATCCAGCTCGTCGTCTTCCAGCGGCTCGATGTGCTTGCCCTGCGCCGAGTGCTCCACGTCGAGCCCGACTTCGCGGCAGATCTTGCGCGTCACCGCCTCGTTGTCGCCGGTGATCACTTTCACCTCGACTCCGTGGTGGCGCAGCGCGGCGATCGCCTTGCCGGCGGTGTCCTTCGGCGGATCGAGGAAGGCCAGGCAGCCCACCGCGATCATGTCGGTTTCGTCGGCCACGCTGTAGCTGCGGTCGGTGGTTGGCGGGTGGCGCTTGATCGCCACCACGAGCACACGCAGGCCGTCCTCGTTGAGCTCGTGCGTCATCGCCTTGATCTCGGCGCGACGCGCATCGGTCATCGGCAGAATCTCGTCGCCCGATTTGATGTGGCCGCAGATCGACAGCATCTCCTCGACCGCGCCCTTGCAGACCAGCAGATCCTGATCATCGGTATTGGCGACCACCACCGACATGCGCCGGCGCTGGAAGTCGAACGGAATCTCGTCGACGATGCGGTAGGTCTCCGCGGTCGGCTCCAGATCGCGATGCTCCAGCACCGCCTTGTCCATCAGGTTTTTCAGGCCGGTCTGGAAGCGGCTGTTGAGATAGCCGTATTCCAGCGCCTCGTCGGA
This sequence comes from uncultured Methylobacterium sp., assembly GCA_964658785.1. Classification (GTDB taxonomy): domain Bacteria; phylum Pseudomonadota; class Gammaproteobacteria; order Xanthomonadales; family Rhodanobacteraceae; genus Rhodanobacter. The sequence goes on along the minus strand of CBAAAD010000002.1, from coordinate 1,999 downwards.
CTCCTCGCCGTTCAAGTCGAGATGGCGCTCCAGCACGATCTTGTCCAGCGTCAGCGTGCCGGTCTTGTCGGTGCACAGCACGTCCATCGCGCCGAAGTTCTGGATCGCGTTGAGCCGCTTCACCACGACCTTGCGCTTGGACATCGCCATGGCGCCCTTGGCCAGGTTGGCGGTGACGATCAGCGGCAGCATTTCCGGCGTGAGGCCCACGGCGACCGACAGCGCGAACAGGAACGCCTCGAGGAAGCTGCCCTTGTCCCACCAGTTGATCGCAAACACGATCGGCACCATCACCGCCATGAAGCGGATCAGCAGCCAGCTGACGCTTTTCACGCCGCGATCGAAGCTGGTCTGCACGCGCTGGCCGACCATGGTGTGCGCCAGCGAGCCGAGGTAGCTGCGCGCGCCCGTGGCCACGATCACGGCGGTGGCCGTGCCGCTCACCGCGTTGGTGCCCATGAAGCAGACGGTGGTCAGATCCAGCGGGCTGTCGAGCGCGGCCTGCGCTTCCTCCGCGGTGGGCGCGTCGGCGCGCGGCGCGAGCTTTTCCACCGGCAGCGATTCGCCGGTAAGAATGGCCTGACTGATGAAAAGATCCTTGGCGCTGAGCAGGCGGATATCCGCCGGTACCATGTCGCCGGCGGCGAGATGTACGATGTCGCCGGCCACCAGCTCGCCGACCGGTACCTCGATGCGCTCGCTGTGACCGTCGGAGGAACGACGCGTCACCGTGGCGGTATTGCGCACCATCGCCTTGAGCTTTTCGGCGGACTTGGCCGAGCGGTACTCCTGGGTGAAGCTCAGCAGCACGCTGATCAGCACCATCACCGAAATGATGGTCGGGCCGGTCAGGTTGGTGTGGTCGGTGGCCAGCTGCACGCAGGCCAGCACCAGCAGCACCACGATGAAGGGATTCTTGAACGCGTGCAGCAGCTGCAGCGTCCAGTGCGGCGGCTTTTCGTGCGACACCTCGTTGACGCCGTCGCGGTCCAGCCGCTCGGCGATCTGCTCTTCGTTAAGGCCGGCCATGCTGGTGTCGAGCGACGCCAGCAGCGCGTCGCGCTCGCGGTAGGCTTCCTGCGCCACCACGACGCGCACGGCGGCTGAGCCGCTCTTGCCCGCAGCGGTAGGGATCACTTGCTTGATCATGGCGATGTCCGAAAAGTATTGATGAGCCCACGGCTGGTGCACGCCCGGATGCAGCACGGAGGTGGCCAGATCGTGCGCGAGGCACGAGGCTGTGCCGCGATCGTCAGAGCGGTCGCGACGGATCCATCGAGCGTGTCTCCACCATTGGCGGAGGCCACGACTTGCCGATCACACGCAGCTTCACGCCTGCCTTGATAACAGGGCAATGTTGCGGTGAGTTTGCAGCGGGCGACGGCTGCCGGTAACGCGGGCGGCCGCAGCGGCGCGGGCGGCCGACAGATCGGCCGGGCGCGGCATGTCGATGACCGACGCCGTGGTGACCGACGGAGCCAGCGGTGCCGGCACGGTAATCACACGTGCGGATCGCGCCTGGTCACGACGACCGGACAACAGAAAGGAGCGCAGAGCGCGCAAGAAACCGGGGGTGCGAAAGAGTGTCATCGCCCATCTCCTTAATAACGACGCATGCAGCGCCGAAGGAGGTGGGCCGGGTTTCCCTAGTCGAGGAAAACGCCAGCCGACCGCAGGCGGTCGCCGCAGGTAATCAGCTTGTGATGCATTGCCGGCACCCGATGCTCGCGGATGTCGACGTTGCGACTAGGGTAAACGTCCATATGCCTTTATTTGTCTGAACTGGGAGCTGATGGCAATACGCGCCGCTCAGCCCCGTTATTTTGCGACTGCAGCACGCGAGAGTCAACGCATAAAGCGCGCCCGGGCGGCGAAAGTTGATACGCCGAGAGAGTCATCGAGCGCATCGCGCAACCGGGCCGCTCGTGCCGTGCGGATAGCGGCTGGATGTTCCCGCGTGACGGCATCGAGCCATCGTGCAGAATAAGCGACTCTTCTC
>CBAAAD010000001.1:11922-41392 GCA_964658785.1 uncultured Methylobacterium sp. | reverse complement strand
TGACCCCATTTGCTTCTGGATTCACTCGATCAACCAGCCGGCTGAAACGCCAGCCCCTGATGCACCGCCGGCCCGGCCAGCCAGTGGTCGGCCAGTAGAAACGCAAACAGGGCCATCAGATACACGATGGAGTAGTTGAACACCTTCATCGCGAAGAGCTCGTCTGGTGGACGCAGCAGGCGCACGGCGTAATACAGAAAGCCCGCGCCCAGCACGGCTGCGCCGCCCAGATACATCAGCCCGCTCATGCCGGTCATGGTCGGCAGCAGGGTGACGATGACCAGCAGCACGGTGTAATAGAAAACGTGCCACCGCGTGTAGACCACGCCGTGCGTGACCGGCAGCATGGGCACCTGCGCGCGCGCGTAGTCGGCGCGGCGAAAGATCGCCAGCGCCCAGAAATGCGGTGGCGTCCACACGAAAATGATCAGGCACAGCTGCAGCGCGAACGGATGCAGCGAGTCGGTGACGGCGGTCCAGCCCAGCACCGGCGGAATCGCGCCGGCCAGGCCACCGATCACGATGTTCTGCGGCGTGGCGCGCTTCAAGTAGGCCGTGTACACCAGCGCATAGCCGATCAAGCCGCCAAAGGTCAGCAGCGCAGTCAGCGGATTGACCAGCAGCGCCAGCACCAGCATCGAGGCGATACCCAGCGCAATGGCAAACACCAGCACCTGATGCGGCGTGAGCTTGCCGGTGGCCAGCGGGCGGCGCGCCGTGCGCGCCATCAGCTTGTCGATGCGCTCGTCGATCAAGTGATTGAACGCGGCCGCCGAACCCGACGCCATCCAGATGCCGATGGTGCCGAACACCAGCGCGCGCCACGGCGGAATGCCTGGCACGGCGAGAAACATGCCGATCACGGCGCAGAACACCAGCAGCGCGACGACGCGCGGCTTGGTCAACTGCAGGTATTCGCGAACGAGCTCCATCTCAGCGTGCTTCCGATAGCAGCGTGGGTGATACGTCTTTGCGCATCTGCGTGCGCGCCAGCGTCGCCAGCAATGTAAACAGCAGCAGCGCGGCCATGCCATTGTGCGCCGTCGCTACCGGCAGCGGCAGCCCGTACACCACGTTGCTGATGCCCAGCAGCACCTGACATACCAGCGCCAGCGCAATGGCGATCGCAAACAGGCGCAGCCCGCGGCGCGCCGCCTTGAACGACAGCCACGCCAGATAGCAGAACACCACCAGCGCGCCGAAGCGATGCGTGATCTGGATCGCGCTGCGTGCGGCCATATCGAGCACACCGCCTTCGTAGTTGACGCCGATACCGCGCCACAGCACGAACGCCTGATGGAAATCCGTCGGCGGCATCCACTGGCCGCCGCACTGCGGAAACGCGCCCTCGCCATAGCCGCAGGCCAGCGCCGCGTAGTTGGCCGAGGTCCAGCCGCCCAACGCGATCTGGCAGAACAGCAGCACGATGCCGAGCACCACCAGCCGACGCAGATCTGCCAGACGACGGTCCGGCGCCCCGACGCCGCCAAAGCGCAGCGCCGCGTACGCCAGCAGCGCAAAAGTAGTAATGCCGCCGAGCAGATGGCCCATCACCACGACGGGCTTCAGCAGCAGGGTCACCGTCCACATGCCGAGCATGGCCTGAAAGATGATCATCGCCAGCACCAGCACGCTGACCTTCCACGCACCGCTGCGTTTCAATCCCAGCGCCGCGATGATCGGCAGCGCGATCGCCAGCGCCGACAGCACGGAGGAGATCGCAAATTCGCCGCGCTGATACAGCACCACGCCGGCCGCCGCGAAGACCGCCGCCGCCGTGACGCCATAGCGCGCCGACGGCTTGCGCCAGCTGGCGATCAGCGCGATCAGCAGCACCAGTACGCCCAGCGAACCGGCCAGCACCCGATGCACCTGCTCGCGCCAGGCCTTGTCGGTTTCCACCGGGCGATCCGGATAGGCCAGGTTCGCTGCGGCAATATCGTGCGCGTGCGTGGGCCAGGTGGCCTTGCCATAGCAGGTCGGCCAGTCGGGGCACGACAGCCCCGCGTTGGACAGGCGCACAAACGCACCAAACATCACCAGCCCGAACGCGAACAGCGCCGCGAGCAGGGTAAGCACACGCAGCGCCTTGACGATGCGGGGAGACATCGCATTGGAGAACATCAGTGGATCACCTTCTGCAGATCACGCGCCAGGCCGGCCGGATCGGAGCCGGCAGGATACAGCGACAGCGCCGTACCGTTGGATTCGACCAGCACCGCACTGACGCTGTCCGGCGCGGTCGGTCGATAGCTGGCCAGCTTGTTGTCGATGTCCGTGCCGAGCTGCCAGTAGTTTCGAATGGCGACCAGGCCCTCGCCCGCCGGCGGCTGGCCCAGATAAAGCAGGCGCAGGCGAGACTGGTTGCGGCTGAGCATGATGCGGGCCTTCGCCATCGCCGTGAGATCGTCCAGGCACTGCACGGCGCAACCGGGGCCGGGCAGCGCGACCAACGTCATGCGCGGCTCGCTGTCGCGCCATGCATACGCTTGTCCGTTGGCCAGCTGCACGCGCAGCTTTTCATCGACGAAATTGCGCTGCGGCATGATCGGCTGCCCGTTGCCCTTGCCGCTGGGCTGCCAGCCGGTAAACGTCAGCAGGCCGGCGACCAGAATGGGCGCGGCAAACACCAGCGCGATCAGCACCAGAAAGAATCGGCTTTTGCGGACGGCGACAGGATCGTTGGCAGAATCGTTGGGTTGAGTAGGCATGAATTCGTAGCGAGTGAATGAGTGAGTCTGATGTCTCAGGCCATGGCCCGAGGTGGGCTATCGATGCCGGCGCGGACCGCGTTTGCGGTGCAGCACCAGCAAAAGCACCACCGCCGCCAGCGCGAACGTAAACCACTGGAAAGCATACGCGCGATGGCGCGCCGGCGGCATCGAGGAAAAATCCAGCGTGTGCACGCGCACGTAGATCGACGCCGGGTCGGGATCGAGCGTCAGCATGCGCGGGTAAAGCGTGCGGTCGAGATCGTGCGCCACTTCGACGGGATCCAGAAAAATGCTTGTCTTTGGCCAGCGCGTCTGCTGCTGCAGCGCATTGCCGCCCATTTGAAAACCGATCGGCGGCGTCGGCACGTAAAGACCCTGCAGGCTCACTTCCGTACTGGGCAAGGCCGGCAGCTGCGGCTCCTGGCCGGTGCCATTGCCCGGGAGAAAGCCCAGATCCACCAGCAGCAGCTTTCGCGTGTTGCGCAGGGCGAGCGGCACAAAAACTTCCACGCCGCCACGCTCGTCGTGGTTGGGATTGTCCAGCAGGTAAACCCGATCGGCCAGGTAATGACCGGTCACATGCACGCGCGGAAAGCCGTCATCGGGCGGCGTATCGGCGACTTTGGCAAAGTCCTGCAGGGGCGCCGTTGCCGATGCGGCATACCGACGCAGAAGCGCGTCCTTGAAGTCGGCGCGGTGCAACTGCCACACGCCAAGACGTAGGAACAGCAACGCGCCAGCGACCGTCAGCAGCAGCGCCCACCACGACGGACGACGAAAGCCGCTCATGCGGAGTACCGGAAAGCGGCGGCTATACTCGGGCGGTCGATTTGGATCGGGTCTATCACTTGGAAACCATCTATAAAACCGCGCTTGTGGTCGTGCTGCTGGTGGTGATCTTCAGCCTCGGCCAGGCGCTGTATTTCATGATGACCGACAAGGACAACGACAAGCGCACGGTATGGGCGTTGACGCGGCGCATTGGCCTGTCGCTGCTGCTGATTGCGATGGTTGCCTTCGGCATCTGGATGGGCTGGCTGCACCCGCACGACGTAGGTCAGTAATCGCTACCTCACGATTGTACCCGGCGCCCCTGCGAACCGCGCCGGCACCGCGACAAATCGCGCCGCGTTTGGCCTGCGGGTACTGACGCCATCCGGTATCGAGGCAATCACGAATCACCCAGGCGCCATTCGAACCTGCCCTGCCCGGCAACGCCCTGATCGACCCCGCGTCACTCGACGCACCCCTCATTGAACGCTGCGCTAGTTAACGCCGTAGTAATCCCGATACCAGCGGACAAAATTGGCCACGCCCTGCTCGACCGACACTTTTGGCGTGTAGTCCACCGCCGCGGCAAGGGCTGACACGTCGGCTTCGGTGTCAGGCACATCGCCTGCCTGCAGCGGCAGCAGCTCCATCACGGCCTTGCGGCCCAGGCACTGCTCCAGCACTTCGATATAGCGCAGCAGCTCGACCGGCTGCTCGTTGCCGATGTTGAAGATCCGATACGGCGCCAGGCTGGTGGCCGGATCGGGCTGATTGCCATCCCACTGCGGATTGCCAGCAGGCACCTTGTCCAGCGTGCGGATCACGCCTTCGACGATGTCATCGACGTAGGTGAAGCTGCGCTTGTGGTGACCGTGATTGAACACCTTGATCGGCTCGCCGGCGAGAATCGATTTGGTGAACAGGAACAGCGCCATGTCCGGCCTGCCCCACGGGCCGTAGACGGTGAAAAAGCGCAGGCCGGTGCACGGAATACCGTAAAGATGCGCATAGCTGTGCGCCATCATCTCGTTGGCTTTTTTCGATGCCGCGTACAGCGTCAGCGGATGCTCGGTCGGCTGGTGCTCGGAGAACGGCATCCGCGTGTTCGCGCCGTACACCGAACTGGTCGAAGCGAACACCAGATGCTCGACACCGTGATGGCGGCAACCTTCGATGATGTGCAGAAAACCGGTGACGTTGGTCGACACGTAGATGTGCGGGTTCTGCGCCGCGTAGCGCACGCCCGCCTGCGCGGCCAGGTTGATCACGCGCTGCGGCTTGTGCGTGGCGAATGCCGACTCGATCGCGTCGCGGTCGGCCAGATCAGCGGTGATGTGGGTGTAGTTCGGATGCTCGGCGAAACGCGCCAGCCGCGCCTTCTTCAGATTGACGTCGTAGTAGTCACTGAGGTTGTCGACACCGATGACCTGATCGCCGCGTTCCAGCAGCCGCATCGCCACATGCGAACCGATGAATCCGGCGGTTCCCGTAACAAGAATCTTCATGCTGCTCTCATCCATTCGATGGGTCGGCGTGGCGCATCTGGTCGGCTCCATGCGCATGGTACCGGCGCGCGCAGGAAGCCGTCTGGACGGCTAATCAGAGGCGACCATCCACAGCAGCGCGCGGCAAAACGTACTTGACGTCGTACAGCACCGAGGACGATTTGCCGAAGTCGCGGATGCCCTCGGCACCAAGCTCGGTGAACTGGTGGTGGCCGACCGCCACGATCACCGCATCATACTGGCCCGCGCTGGGATCGCCGATCAGATCGATACCGTACTCGTGCCTGGCGGCCGCGGCGTCGACCCACGGATCGAACACGTCGACCTGCGCGTTGTAACCGGCCAGCGCCTCCATGATGTCGACCACGCGGGTGTTGCGCAGATCCGGGCAGTTTTCCTTGAAGGCCAGGCCCAGTATCAGAATGCGCGCGCGCACCGGGTTGATGCCCTTGCACACCATCAGGCGGATCACTTCGCCGGCGATGTACTGGCCCATGCTGTCGTTGGTGCGCCGGCCGGCGAGGATCACGTCGGAGTAATGCCCGACCTCCTGCGCCTTGTGCGTGAGGTAATACGGATCGACGCTGATGCAGTGGCCGCCGACCAGGCCAGGCCGGAACGGCAGGAAGTTCCACTTGGTGCCCGCGGCCTGCAGCACTTCCAGCGTATCGATGCCGAGCTTGTTGAACAGCTTGGCCAGATCGTTCACCAGCGCGATATTCAGATCGCGCTGGGTGTTCTCGATGACCTTGGCCGCCTCGGCCACCTTCAGCGAGCTGGCCTTGTGCGTGCCGGCGGTGATGATGGAGGCATACAACCTGTCGACGAACTCGGCGACCTCGGGCGTCGAGCCGGAGGTGACCTTGAGAATGCTGGTGACCCGATGCTGCTTGTCGCCGGGGTTGATCCGCTCGGGGCTGTAGCCGGCAAAAAAATCGCGGTTATAGACCAGGCCGGAGACCCGCTCCAGAATCGGAATGCAAACCTCTTCGGTGCAGCCCGGATACACGGTGGACTCGTACACCACGATGTCGCCGGCCGCGATGATCTTGCCCAGCGACTCGCTGGCCTTGATCAGCGGGGTCAGGTCGGGCCTTTTCGCCGCGTCGATGGGTGTCGGAACGGTAACGATATAAACATTGCAGCCGCGAATGTCGTCCAGGGACGCGCTGAAGCCCAGCCGGGTCGCGCTCGCCAGCTCCTCGGCATCCACCTCCAGCGTGTTGTCGACCCCGGCCCGCAGCTCGTCCACGCGGGCGGCGTTGATGTCGAAGCCAAGCGTCTCATAGCGCTTGCCGAATTCCACGGCCAGCGGCAGGCCGACGTAACCCAGGCCAACGATGGCGATCTTGGTGCTTTCCAGAGGCGGCATACGGGAATTCCATGTGTTTGGGCGAGTTTGGCAGTGTTGCCCTGGTCTGACCACGATGCGGCGGGCGCCGTGCCGACCGTGCACCAGGCGCTGGCCGCGGCACCATAAAACCGATCGCGAATGTAAAGATCATGGCGCCTAACTAAATTTTTGTCATTACGCTGTGATACTGTTCACATTCCGAGATAAACAGGGATGCTCGTCATGACGGTGTTGAATCGCTTTATCGCGACCTTTGCCCTGCTGCTGCTGGCGGGGTGCGCCACCGCGCCCGGCTCCAGCGAAGCCCCCAAATTCAACGCCGATGCCCAGGCGGTAACGGCCTACCACATCGGTGTGGACGACCAGCTGCAGATCGCCGTCTGGCACAACCCCGACCTTAGCGTAAGCGTACCGGTTCGCCCCGACGGCAAGATCACTGTACCGCTGATCGGCGACGTCGATGCCGGCGGCAAGACCCCGGAAGAGGTCGCCGCCGAGGTCAAGAGCAAGCTGCAGGCTTTCGTGCGCGACCCCCAGGTTGCGGTGATTCTCACTGAACTGCGCAGCCACGAATACCTCTCGCGCGTGCGCGTCACCGGCGCCGTGCGCACTCCCGTTTCACTGCCCTACCGCCAGGGCATGACCGTACTGGATGCCGTACTGGCCGCCGGCGGCACCACGGAATTCGCCGCCGCCGATCACACGGAGCTGTATCGCAAGAATGACAGCGCAACCCGCGCGTACGGAGTTCATCTGGATGACATCCTGCAAAAGGGTCAGCTCGGCACAAATTACCCCGTGCAGCCAGGCGATGTCATTACCGTGCCCCAACGTGCTTTCTGAGCGGCGTAAAGCAACGTCATGAATGAAGAGATCAGTCCCTTCGGGGCCATGCTGCCTGTCTTGCTGACCGAGGCACGGCGCCGACGTATGGCGCTGGGCATCGTCTTTGCCGTGATTGCGTTGGCCGCCCTCGCCATCGGGCTGAAATGGCCGCGCAGTTACGATGCTTCCACCACCATCCTCGCGCAGGAAAGCAACATCATCACGCCGCTGATGGAAGGCGCCGCCGCGACGACGGCCAACGCCAATCGGGCCGGCATTGCGCAAGCGGTGATTTTCAGCCGGAAGGTGATGGATCAAATCTTGGTCGACGGCGGCTGGATGGCCAGTCATCCTTCGGCGCTGGAACAGGACAAGCTGATTCAGGAAATAAAATCCCGCACCAGCGTGGTCACCTCCCACGGCAATCTGATCACCATCAACTATCGCGATACCAGCGCAAGACGCGCTTTTCTGGTCACTCAGGAGTTGGGCCAGCTGTTCATCAGCGAGAGCCTGGCATCGAAAAAACGCGAAAGTCGCGATGCCTTCGATTTCATCAACAGCCAGGTCGAGGCCTATCGGAAAAAGCTGACCGACGCCGAAGACAAGCTAAAAGACTACCGGGGTACCAACGCCGACGCCCGGCCCGGTAGCGAAGTCGACACCAATACCAGCATCGCCCAGCTGCGCAACCAGATTGAAACCGCGCGCATGGACCTTACCGAGAAGAGTTCGCAGGAGGCCTCGCTGAGGTCGCAACTGTCCGGCGAATCCGAGGTCAACGCGGTGCAGACATCCAGCGGCATCTATGAAAGCCAGATCGCCGACCTGCAGTCTCAGCTGGAAAAGCTGCGCATGACCTACACCGACGACTACCCCGACGTAGTGCGCGTGCGCCACCAGATCGAGGACCTGCGTCAGCAGATTGCGCATGCCGATCAGCGCCGCCAGGGCGGTCGCACCGGCGGCGCGGTGGACAGCAACGTGCAATTCAATCCGCTCTATCAGCAGATGAAAAGCCAGGTTTCCACGCTGCGTTCGGATATTGCAGCCGCCAGTGCCCGCCTTTCGGCCAGTCAGTCCATGCTGGAAGCGGAGCTGGAACGCAGCAAACGCATTGCCAACTCCGAAGCAGTGACCTCTGAGCTGACCCGCGATTACACGGTTAATCGCGATGTATACCAGGATCTGCTGAAGCGCCGAGAAACCGCGCGCGTGTCGATGAACCTGGATGCCGATCAGGGCGGCTTGTCTTTCGTGGTGCAGAATCCCGCCGTGTTGCCGCTTACGCCATCGGGCCTGCGCTTTGTGCATTTTGGGGTGGGCGGCATCGTGGCGGCGCTGGCCATTCCCTTTGGACTGCTGTTCAGCATCGCCCGTTTCGATCCGCGCCTGCGCTCGGCGGCACAGCTTGAGCGCCTGACCGGATTGCGCGTGCTGGCCATTGTGCCCTTTTATCCGACGCCGGCGGATCGCCGCCGCGATCACTTGCGCAACCTTGCGCTAGTACTGTTGGTAGTCGGCGTCACGGTCGTTTACGGCCTCGTGGTCTGGTTGAAGTTGGCGGAAATCCTATGAACCCCATGGATGACAGCAAGCGCCTGATCAACGCCGAAAGCGACGACATCACCCGGGCCCCGGGCAACTCGATCGCGCGCATGGTGGAAACCAATGCGCTGGTGCCGGCACAGCTTGAAGATCGGCGGCTGATCCATCGCGAGGATTCGGTACGTCGGCAATCGGATGCCTTTCGCGAAATTCGCACGCGCCTGCTTTGGATGGGCGGTGAGCACAACTTTGTCACCCTCGTCGTCGCGGTCAGCCCGGATTCGGGCGGCAGCTTTGTGGCGCGCAATCTGGCCGCCGCTTTCGCGTTCGACGAGTTCAAGACCAGTCTGCTGATCGACTGCAATCTACGCTACCCGACCCAGCACAAGGCGTTGGGTGTGGATCCAGTAAGCGGCGGCCTGATCGACTACCTCGAACATCCTTCCAAGGGCATCCAGCCGGCCATTTACAGCACCGGTATTCCACGGCTGCGACTGGTTCCGGCGGGCAAGCTGCGCGAGAACAGCGGCGAATATTTTTCGTCGTTCCGCATGCGCGCCGTTGTCGATTCCATGCGTTGCCGCTATGCAGACCGGTACATCTTTTTCGACGGACCGGCGATCAAGGGTTCACCGGACGCGCAGATATTGTCCGATTTGGCTGATTTCGTGGTGGTCGTGGCTGGTTACGGTCGCGACACGCCCAAGGCCATCAGTCAGGCAGTTGCCAGCTTCGATAGCGCAAAGCTGGCCGGAGTGGTTTTCAACAACTCGCCTTGATGAAACCGTTCATGTCGAGGACCTTGCCGATGGAATCGATGCATGGCGTGGCATCGCTTAGGGCGAAATCACCGGGGGAAGGGAAATGATGCCTGCATCCAGAATACTCGCCGGTGCGATCGCGTTGGCGATGACCAGCTTCGCCGCTCGCGCCGCGGACGGTACGCTCGATTACTCGGTATACGCCGGACTGATGCACAGCGACAACGTCAGCCTGAGCGCCACTGATCCGATAAGCCAGAACGTGCTGATTCCCGGGATCAACTTCAGCTATGTGCAGGCCGGCTCCGCCGTGCAGGCCAACGTGGCCGGCACGCTGGAATACCGCGACTATCTCGGCAATGCCTTCAGCAGCCAAACGCTGGTGCAGTTGTCCAGCCAGGTCAATTGGACGATCATGCCGCAGCGCCTGGATTTCACCGTGCAGGATTTTGCCGGCGTGCAGCCGCTATCCACGCTGGCCAGCGACGCGCCGAACAACCAGCAGCAGACCAATGTATTGACGCTCGGTCCGACCCTTCATTTCCGCGTCGGCGACACCATGCTCGGTCAGGCGGAATTGCGCTATGTCAACAGTGATGCCTCCAAGAACAAGGAGTTCAACTCATCGCGTGGCGAAGCGGCACTGCGCGTGTTCAAGGACCTCAGTGCCACGGCCCAGCTGTCGTTGAACCTGGAAAGCCAGCGCGTCGTGTTCGCGGACCCGGCAGCGGCGTCAAGCGCGTTCTACATCCCCGGCGCGGCCACAACCGATCCCAATTACAACCGCAACGAGGCGTTCGGACACTACGTCAGCAAGCTTGCGCAGGTCGATGTGGATCTCGCGCTCGGCTGGTCGCAGATCGCCTTCAGCAGCGCACCGGACGCCTCCACCGCGCTGGCGCGCCTTACCGTGGGCTGGCGCGCCACGCCCAATCATCATTTTGAGCTCACCGCGGTACATCAGTACTCCGATGCGGCTCAAGACATGATTCTGCAGCAGCCGGGACAGACAGTTTTCGGCACGGATGTCAGGCAGCCCACCGCCTTCATTTCACCACTGGGCATAGCTACCGGCGGCTCGGTGGTCGACTCGCAGGTCTATCTTGATCGACACGTCGAAGGCACCTATGCGTATAGCAGCGAGCGGCTCAGTCTCAGCATCTCGCCGCAATACGGCCACAGCAATTATCTGAACAATCCCTTCTTCAATCAGTCTGACCGCGGCGCCAGCGCGGCGATCAATTATCGTTTGACACCGCTGACCACCGTGTTCGGTTTCGGCAACCAGCAATCGATCACGTACAGCTCGCTGGATCGACGCGATCGAACCACCGACTACGGCGTGGGTCTGGCACGCCAGGAAACCCCGCACTGGAGCTGGCGCGTGTCACTCACTCACCTGCGCCGCAGCAGCTCGGTGCCGGACAACAGTTACAGCGAAAACGAAATCTACTTTGGCATCGTCTACAAACGATGAGAGCGCCAATCGCTCCGCCGCTGCCCGGCTATTTTGGGACCGACGACGCGCTGTTCGGACTTTTTCATGGTGTGAGCGGCGCCGCGCCAACGGCGGTGTTGCTCTGCCCGCCGTTCGGGCAGGATCTGATTCGCAGCCATCGCGTCTATCGTCAACTGGCCGAAGCGCTGGCCAGCCGGGGTATCGCGTCGCTGCGTTTCGACTACTTCGGCAGCGGTGATTCGGCCGGCGAAAGTATCGACCTGGACTGGTTGCGCTGCCGCGACGACGCACTGGCGGCGGCGGCGGCACTGCGCCAGCGCACTGGCTGCCGGCGACTGATCGGATTCGGCGGGCGCGTTGGCGGCAGCATAGCGCTGGCCGCCGCGGCGGCGGCAGAGTTTTCCGAGGTCATCGTGTGGGATCCCGTGCTCGATGGCGCCAAGCATGTGGCGCAGCTCGACGCACTGCAGGATCAGCTGCGTCTCGACACGACGCGCTTCAGCAAGCCGCGCTCATCGCTGGACGCCGCCGGCCAGTGGCTCGGCTTTCCGGTCAGCACGCGGCTGCGCGAGCAATTGTCTGCCCTGCAGGTCGAGCCGGCCGCGGTACCCACTCTGGTACTTGACTCACGGCCGGCCGGCGCCGACGACGACGTTGGCCGACTGGCCGCGGCCGGCGCACGCGTGCTGACACTGACGCCGGCGGCGATCTGGAATGCGCTGGATCGACTGGAGCACGCGGTACTGCTGCCCTCTTTGGTACGTGCCGTGCTCGACCAGCTCGAGGCGACGACATGAGGCTGGCACAGCACTATGCAGAAAAGGCTTTCCGCTTTGGGCGCGAACAGCACCTGATCGGCGTGGCCGGTCTGCCGGAGATGCTCAAGCCGGCGCTTGGCGCACAGGTCGGCGTGATCGTTCTCAACTCGGGTCTGGTCCACCGTGTCGGGCCGTTCCGCCTGCATGTCGAGCTGACCCGCCGGCTCAACGCCAGCGGCTATCCGACACTTCGCATCGACCTTTCGACGCTGGGCGACAGCAGCGGCACCGAGGAATCCCTGTCGCGTCGGCAGCAGGTGCGCGCCGATGTTGCCGATGCCATGGCCGTATTGCGCGAACAGGCCGGGTGCATGCGGTTCGTGCTGGTCGGCCTGTGTTCGGGCGCCGCCAACGCGCACATCGCCGCCTGCACCGAACAGGCCGTCGCCGGCGTGGTGTTCCTGGATGGCTACACCTACCGCACCGCCGGTTTCATGCTGCGCCATTACCTGCCCAGGGTGGTGCAACTGGCCACGTGGATGCGCTTTTTCAAGCGCCGCGTGAGCCGCACGTCGGCATCGGCTGCCGCCCCTACCCCCGCCGACTTCGGCCAGACATATCCGGCCCGGGCAGAAGTAGCGGCCGAGCTTGGCGAGATGCTGGGACGCGACCTAAAACTGTATTTTGTCTACAGCGGCGGGGTCAGTGATCACTTCAATCATCGTCGCCAGTTTCGCGAATATTTCGGACGTCTAGCCATCCACCCGAATGTCACGCTGAGTTTCCTCGAGCAGGCCGACCATACCTATGTCCTGGCCGCTGACCGCCTGATCCTGCTCCAGTCGATCGACGACTGGATGCAATACACCTTTCCCGTCCAACCGAGCGCAAAGCGATGAATCCGATCCTGGTTACCGGCGGCGCCGGCTACATCGGCAGCCATGTGGTTCAACAGCTGGTGGGCCGCGGCGAACGCGTCGTGGTGCTGGACAATCTTTCCAGCGGCTTTACCGACGCCGTGGCGGGCGCCGAACTCATCGTTGGCGACGTGGGCGACCAACGCCTGGTCACCAAAATCCTTACTGAAAACGGTGTCGACGCCGTGCTGCATTTTGCCGCCCACACGATCGTGCCCGAATCGATGAGCGACCCGCTTAAGTATTACGGCAACAATACCTGCAGTACGCGCAGCCTGCTGGCCGCCTGCGTGGAAAGCGGCGTTCAGCGCTTTCTTTTTTCATCGACGGCCGCGGTTTACGGCATGACGCCCGGTGGCGTGGCGGATGAAGAAACCCCTACGCTACCGATCAATCCGTACGGCCGCTCCAAACTGATGTCCGAGGCGATGCTGCGCGACGTCAGCGCCACGGGTGCCATGCGCCACGTGATCCTGCGCTACTTCAACGTGGCCGGCTGTGACCCTCAGGGGCGGATCGGCCAGTCCACCCCCAATGCCACGCTGCTGATCAAGGCCGTCTGCGAATGCGCCGTCGGCAAACGCGAAAGCATTTCGGTTTTCGGCACTGACTACGAGACGCCCGACGGTACCGGCATCCGTGACTATATCCACGTCGAGGATCTGGCCGCGGCACATCTTCGCTCGCTCGACCATCTGCGCGCGGATGGCGAATCGTTGACCCTCAACTGCGGCTACGGCCACGGCTACAGCGTGCGTGAGGTCATCCATGCGGTAGAACGCACCAGCGGTAAATCACTCAAGGTGATCGAGAAGCCGCGACGCGCGGGTGACCTGCCCATGCTGATCGCCCGTGCCGACGAGCTGCGCGCGCGACTTGGCTGGCAGCCGGCGCACGACGACCTCGATTTTATCGTCGCCACGGCACTGGCTTGGGAGCGCACCCTAGCCGCCCGAAGCCGTACCACGGGCTAGGCCACGGAAAGTGTTGCACTCAGCGAATGGGCGGGCAACGCAACGGCATCGGTCGTGGCCGATGCTCGGTTGAATCAGGCATCCCGGCGCCGCTTCAGCAGGGCGTGATGCACGTAGCGACACATGCACAGCGCCGAGTAAAGGCGGCCCAGCTTTTCGACGTCACGGTAGATCGCCCACTGCCAGCGTGCCGCGCGCAGCTTGTTGGAGGAGAGCGAGCGCTCCCGCACCAGATACCAGGCCAGCGGCTCGGCGGTGTCGACGCGCACCGCGCTGCCGGCACGGCGCACCTGCTCAAGCCAGAAGACATAGTCCTCGTGACCGATCGTCCGAAACGGCACATCGCCGAGCCGGCGCGCGTAGATGCCGGTCAAATTGCCGATGAAATTGCTGGCCAGCATGTCGCGCCAGCTGACTTGTGGCGGCGGCGTGACCCGGCCAAGCATCCGTCCGTCTTCGGCCATGCGCCAGTAAGCGGCGTAACTGATCAGAGCGCCACTGGAACGCATCCCCGCCAGCTGCTGCTCCACCTTGGACGGGTGCCACCAGTCGTCAGCGTCGAGGAAAGCGATGAAATCACCACTGGCCGCGGCGATACCGGCATTGCGCGCTGCCGCCACACCGCCGTTAGCGGCCTGCTGCTGGATCCGCACGCGCACGTCGGCGCTGGCGTAGGCCTGGAGAATCGCCAGCGATTCGTCCTGTGAGCCATCATCGACGGCGATCAGCTCCACATGACGGTGCGTCTGCTGCAGCACCGAATCGATGCCGCGGCGCATCCAGCGGGCGGCGTTGTAGACCGGCATGATCACGCTGACCAGGTCACCGCCCATCGTCGGCACCTAGTGCGTCTTTGCCGCACGCGCCGCGGCGATGCCGGGCGGCGGCGGCAGTTCGTAGTCGCGGTAGTCGTTGGGATTGCCGGCGCAACCGGCTTCGGCGGCCTTGATGATGTTGTACATCTCGCGCGCCGTGACGTAGTGCAGCACGTGCCGCGCGCCGTCGTTGTAGTTCTGCTCAAGATGATTGTGCATCGCGTGGGCGTGATCACCGAGCAGCGTGTCCATGTCCGGCTCCTGCGTGCCGTGTGTGTGGATCTTTATGAAGATCCATTCCGGCTTGCCTTCGACATGGATGCCGGTGTCGACCCAGGCGTCCACGCGCCCCGGCAAAGGCGGGCTGGCGCGCCGGATGTCGGAGTTTTCGATGCGCGGAATCAGGCCGAAGCGACGCTCGCGCCAGTTCAGCCCCAGCGGCCCCTGCACAATCATCAGATCGCCACTGGGCTGGCCACCGACGCGCACCGGTTCGCCGGTGTTGTGCGATTTCGGGCGCAGCGGATCATCGGTTGCGTAGTAAATCGCGTTGATCATTTTCGTCTGCGTGTCGCTGGGCGCCGACGGCAGGGTGAAATCGGCATAGCAGCCCAGTTCGCGCAGCAGGATCAGCTCGTTGTTGATGCCGCACCAGCGACCGTCGGCGCGCGAGTTGTCCAGGCTCCAGTTGCCGTGGATAAAACCAAAACGCAGCTGGCCGGTTTTCGGATCGCGCGACAGCGCACCGTGGCGCGTATGTAGCAGCTCGTTGAAGCGGCTGATCGTGGCGGTGAAATTTTCCGCCGTGTCGTCGTCGTGATGCAGGTGGATCTCGATTTCACCGTAGCCGTCGGCGCACAGCTGCGCCAGCTTGGTGAGATGCTCTTCGACGTATTCTTCTTCCGGATAGAAAAAGCTGTGCTGCGGCGGTCGGCCGTCGGCATCGCGGTGGGCCGAGGCCAGCGCGCGATAGTCGCGGCACCAGCGATCGACGCGCTGGCGCTGCGTGGCCAGATCGACGCGACGCCAGTTCGGCTCGAAATGGTCGACGAAGCAAAACATCACGTGCACCGGCCCGTTGACCGCGGCAGGCTTCGGACGACGCAGATAGCTGCCGAGCCATATCTGCATGTTGCGCGCGCGAATCGCCCAGATCAGCACCAGCGCGGCCAGAATCAGAGCCACGATCAACAACAAAATGACAGCCGTCAGCATCAGCCAGGTACTCCGTGCGGCAAAAGGGTCAACAGCTGCTCGGCGTTGTTGCGCCACTGCCGCTCGCGAACAATATAGGCGCGAGCGGCCGCGCCGACGCGCTGGCGCTCTGGCGTCTGGTTGGCCAGCTCGATCACCCGCTGCACGCAGCGATCGGTCTGCTTGCGTGGAAACAGCCAGCCGGTCTCGCCATCGGTAACGACTTCGGCAATCGGCGCATAGTCGGGCGCGATCATCGCCACGCCCATGGCCATGAACTCGAACAGCTTCATCGGTGAACCGTATTCATTGGAATCGGGCAGCACGGCGTAATCCATGCAGGCGATCCACCCGGCGATATCGTCGTGCGCGACGCGGCCGGGCATCAGTACGCGATCGCCGAGGCCGCGCGCGGCCACCAGCTCACGGATGGCCGGCAGCGTGACGCCATCGCCGACAAGAACCAGGGCGAGCTGCGGCACCTCGGCCAGGCGCGCGGCGATCTTTTCGACGAACACATCCATGCCATGCCAGTGTGCAAACGCACCGATGTGACCGCAGACCACCCGACCGGCCAGACCACGCTGGGCACGGAGACTTACCGCATCGAAGCGCGCTGGGTCGAAGCGTGTGAGATCGGCGGCATTGGGCGAAATCACCGAGGGTGCAATCTCGCCGTAGGCGTTCTTGGCTTCCTTCCAGAAATAGCTGGAGATAAAGACCAGGCCGGTGGCATTTTTCAGGCACCAGCCCTCGATGCGTCGCGCCGGTCCCTTCAGCCACAACGGCCGCACCCGTTCGACCAGGGCCGAGTCGTTGATCTCCAGCACGATCGGAATTTGGCGTCGACGCGCCAGCCACACCGTGGCGCACAGAAACAGCGAATAGCGCTCGTAGATCAGCTGCGGGCGCAACCGCTGCATCGCTGCGCGCATGCGCACCAGCGTGACCAGGTTGTAGGCCAGCTCCATGCCTTCGAACAGCACGCCCGGCAGCGCGGAAACCAGACCGGCCAAACGGCCGCGGCCTGATCCGCTGGATGCGCTGCCTTCATGCTCGCGCTCCGGATCGGCGCCGGGGAACGACAGCACGCTGACCTCGTGCCCCAGCCCGCGCAGCGCATCGACGATGCCGCGGATATGCACGCCTTCGACGTGCCGGCCGCGGGTGCGGTGGTGATAGAGAATCCTCATGCGTGTTCGGGCGGCAGCGCGCGCAGGCTTCGTCCGGCCGCGATCCACTCCGGCAGCATGGTCGCCAGCACGCGCGCGGCGCAGGCATCGTCGTCGTGCATCAGCACCAGCTCGCCCGCGCGCGGCGGCTGGGCGCGCAGGCGCGCGATCACCGCTTCGTCGGGCCAGTGCTTGTAATCCATGCTGTCGTACGACCAGTACGCCACGCATCGACGCTGCCGCACGAAGTGCGCCAGCAGCGACATCGAAAAACTTCCGCGCGGCGGCCGAAAGCGGTGCCGATCGCGATGATCGAAAGCGGCCAGCAGCCGGTCGGTGCGTTCGATCTCTGCCAGCTGCTGTGTCAGCGTGATCTTGCCGAACGCCGAGGGGTGGCTGTACGAGTGATTGCCCAGCAAATGGCCTTCGGCCACGATGCGCGCCGCCAGCTCGGGATACTTTTCCACCTGCTTGCCGATCAGGAAAAAACTGGCCTTTGCGTGGTGCTGCGCCAGCAGGTCGAGCAGGTGCGGCGTGTACGCGGGATCCGGGCCGTCATCAAAGCTCAGATACAGCGTATTGCCCTCGCGCGGCCCGCGCGTAAGCACAAGTGCATCGGGCAACAGGCTCAAAAGCTGCTGCTTGTTCGGCTTGTACTTCATGCGTTGATGCCGAGTCTGGAGGAGTGCCCCTCAACTGCCGCCTGAAGGATGCGGTCAAGTCGCTGCACATTATCGTCCCAACGGAAGCGGCTTGCGTGCGCGACGATCGCAGCCGTATTCCACTGGCGTTCACTTGCTTCAATCAAGGCGTCCTGCAGGCTTTTGCGATCCTGCGGTGGCACCAGCAGACCTGCCACGGGCGGCACCACTTCCGGAATACCGCCAACGCGCGTGGCCACGATCGGCGTGCCGCAGGACATCGCCTCCAGCACGACGTTGGGTACGCCCTCGTTGTGGCTGGGCAGGCACAGCAGATCGGCGGCGCGAAACCAGTCGCCCAGCCCCACGTGCGTAACCAAGCCGATCAGGTCGATCTGCTGCGCGCAGCCCAGCGCTGTCGCCCGCTCGATCAGCTCCGACATGCACGGCCCGGTGCCGACATAGGCCAGTCGCGCGTTCGGCTTCACTGCCAGCAAGGCAGGAAACGCCTCCAGCAGATCCATGCAGCCTTTGGCGCGTTTGAGGTTGCCGACAAACAGCAGCCGCGGCGATCCCTCGGCCAGCTCCAGCCGCCGACGTGCAGCGGTGCGTGCGCCGGGCTTGAAGCGATCACAGTCGACGCCGTTGTACAGCGTGTGCGTGCGCAATCGATCCGCGCCGATCGCAATCGCCTTGCTGGCCAGCGCGCGGCTCACGGTGATCACCGCCGCGGCTTTTTGCAGCGCGCCGCGAATCTGCCAGCGCCGCGCTGCATGATTGGCCTGCACGTTGATATCGCTGCCGTGCAGCTTGACCACGTAGGGAATGCCGAGCATCCGCGCCAGCCAGCCGGCGGCCACGGCATCGGGATAACCCCAGCTGGCCAGAATGCAGTCATACCGGGTCGAGCGCAGGCGCCGACCGTGCTGCAGAAGCAGGCAGACAAACCAGCACATCGCGTGCAGCGTGCGGCCAATCCGCGGCGGGTACACGAAGGTAAAATAATTCGTGCGCAGATTGGCCACGTCCACCGTGCCGCGCGTGCCGCGCAGGCGCTCGCGAAAATCCACGGCGGTAAGTACCTCCACGTCGTGCAGCGCGCCCAGGCGTTCGAACTGCTGCAGGTTGAACGCGCTGCGCAGCGGATCCCACGGCGTCGGGAACAGGTTGGTCAGGACCAGGATCTTCAAACGCGTACTCATGCAGAAACGGTTCCATACAAAACGTCATAACGTGCCGCCATCGAGGCCAGCGATCCTTCCGCCTCCACCCACGCACGCGCCGCGTCGCCCAGCGCGCGCGCCTGCCGCGGGTTTTCCAGCAATGCGAGGAGCGCCTTCGCCATTGCCGCCGGTTTGCCGGGTGGCACCAGCGTGCCCGTCGCGCCCGCGCGTACGATTTCCGCATTGCCACCCACATCCGTGGCAACAATCGGCAGGGCGGTCGCACACGCTTCGAGCAGTGCCATCGAATAGCCCTCGCTGAGCGAAGACAGGGCGAACAGCTCCAGCCCCTGCAACAGGTCACGTACATCGCTGCGATCACCCAGAAAGTGCACGCTGTCGCTGACACCCTCGGCCTTCGCGATGCGCTGCAGCTCGGCAAGCAGCTCGCCATCTCCGATGAAAACCAGCACCGCGTCGGGCGCTGCCTCATGCAGCTGTCGAAGCGCGCGAATGAGGCAGGCCTGATCCTTCAATCGGGTTAGCCGGCCGACGCTGCCGATGATGCGTGCATGCGCGGAGAGTTTCAGCAGGCTCCGCAGGCGCTCGCGCATATGGTTCGACGCCGGCAGGAAATCCTCGACCCGGATGCCGTTTGGCACCACGTGTGCCTTGGCGGCGGGGACAACGCCTAGCTCGACCGCATCACGCCGGGCCGCGTCGCACACCGTCACCACCACATCGGTGAACGCCACCGCGTAGCGATAGAGGCGTTCGCGACGATCCAGCGCGCGCGTGACGCCCGCACCGGTATCGCCGGCGCTGGATCGGCGCGAGCCAAGCATGCTGTGACGCGTATTGACGACGCGGCCCACATGCAGACCGACCTTGGCCAGCACGCTGTAATAGTGAGCCACGGCATTGTGCGTGTGCAGGACCTCCGTCGCATGCTCGCCGAGCCAGCGTCGCAGGCGCCGGGCGGCGCGAATATCCAGCCCGCGCCGCTTGCCGCAGGTCTGCACTGGAATGCCCAGTGCCACCAGCTCCTGGGCGAGCGAGCCGTGCTCGAAAAGGCACACCACCTGGCAGCGGTGCCCCTGCTGCTGCTGGCGCCTGACCAGCTCGATCACCATGCGCTCAAGCCCGCCTCGATTGAGGTTTTCCACCACGTGCGTGATGTTCATGGGCTGGCCCGCGCCATCGACAACCGTTCGGATATCGCCATCATGACCATTCTCCGCTGCGGTCGCCCGACCACGTCAGCAATCGCCCCAGCACCAAGGGTCGACCGCCGCCAAAACGCGCATGCAGCTCCTGCATCTGGGCAATGTCGTCCCGGCTCCAGCATTTGAGGAGCAGCGTCATCAGCAGATAGATGCCGCTGACAACAATGCCGCCAATGACGACGCTGGCGATCGGCGGCATGGCAAGTCGCAGGAGGGGAAACGCCGTCGTCGCCGCGATCAGGCCGGCAAGAACGGTGCGGCAGAGGCGTCCACCCTCGAGCTTTGCACCGCTGAGCTTCATGCCGATGGCGACGTAGGTGATCGAGCTGCTGAGCGTTACCACCAGCACCGCGGCGACGGCACCGTAGAGCCCGAAACGACGGATCAATGTCAGATCCAGCACGATCTTCAGCGCGCCGAAAATGATTGTCAGCCACAGAATCACCTGCTGGCGATCGGCGCTGACCAGCAAGCTGCTGGCCCCCTGGGTCGCCGTGGCGATGCCGCTGGAAAGAATGATCAGCGCAAACACCGGGGCGGCGGCCGCGTACGCACCGCCATACATCAAGGCGATGACCGGCACGGCAAAGCACATGCCGAAGACCACCACCGGGGCGGCCAGCAGCACCAGATAACTCGTGGCCTTGACGAAGCGCCGCGCCGCGACCTGACGACCCTCGCGCAGCGCGCGGGCCATCATCGGCAGCAGCAGCGCGCCGAACACGCCGGGTACCAGCAACATGACGCCCGTTGCCAGCTGATAAGCCACCTTGAAGTAGCCCGCCGCCGACGACGTGGCATAGAGATTGAGAAACAGAATCTCCACGTCACTGGCAATCAGAAACCCGACGATGATCGTGGCCGAAACGATGCGCAAATGACGGCGCATGCGCAGTACTACGTTGTCCGGCAGCGCGTCCGGCCGCGGCAGCTGGCGGATCAGGCGGGCCACGAGCCGGTGCGACACCAGCAGAAACACGGCACTGGAAATGGCATAGACCACCACAAACCACAGCAGCGGCGCATGCAGCAGCATGGCGGCAATCACCATAATCAGATTCAGCGGCGAGGCGACCATGGATATCCTTGCGGTCACGTCGAACGCTTCAAAACCCTTGGCGATGGCAATGTTGAACATGTAGGGAGCACGCATTCCGACCGCCGCTGCGAGCAGCAGAAATTCCACGTCGTTCATGTCGGCGGCGAATCGATGGCCGGCCAGTGCAAACAGAACGGCAGCCGCGCCCAGCACCAGAATCATGTGCCAACGCTGGACCTTGCGGAAATGCCCGAGCAGGGGAGCGATCAGATCCGGCCGGTTCTCGCCGCGCAGTTCGGCCACGAACTTGATAACGCCGGTGGTGATGCCCGAGTTGGTCGCCACGATACCGATCGCCGCAAACCAGATGAACAGCCCGTAGATGCCGTAATCCTTCGGCCCCAGATGCCGCGCGATCACGATCGCGGCGATCATGCCGAGGAAATACTCGGTGTACATGCCGATCGACGAGAACAGCGTGTTGCGCAGGGCGTGCGAACGTGTGCTCATGACGTGTGCAACAGGACGGCGACAAGAATGAACAGCGCGAAGATCGCTACCACGGCGGCCATGCACCATCGCCACCACCCCGCCTGAAAGCTGAAGCCCGGCAGACCCGGAAAACGTCGGCGCAGGCCAACGTAGTAACCCACTCCCACGGCCATCACCAAGTACAGAACCACGGTGTAGCTCCGGCTGAGAAAAAACGCCGCCGTGAACATGCCGCACAGTGACAGCAGCAAGGTCATCGCCAGGTCCTTCTCGCCGAGCCACTCGGCGGGGGTGCTGTTACTGCCTTCATCGAACAGCGGTTTGTAGCGCAACACGGCGACCATCATGCAAAAGCAGTAGCCGACGAAGGCCAGCCATAGAACAAAGCCCGCAAAGCCGGTTTCTGCCAGCACCAGCACCAGCGAGTTGTGCGCGGTGAGGTTGTTGTGGTCGGTAAAATTTCCCGCGCCGACGCCAAACAGCGGCTGCGACAGAAACATGTGCAGGCCTTCGTACCACGCATCCACGCGCCCGGCCGCCGACGATTCGTCGGCATCGAGCTCGCTCATGCGTGAGGAAATAAGCTTCATGCCAGCAAGGCCCAGTGCGCCGAGAACTCCCGCCGTGAGGATGCCCTGGCGATACCAGACGTAGATACCGCCAACAACCAGCACCGCCAGCAGCGCGCCGCGCGAATTGGTCAGGTATACCCCGTATAAAAGCAGCGCTGCGCCGGCCAGCCAGAACACCCGCCGCAGAAACCCTCCATGCAGGCCCAGATACAGCGCCATCGGCAGCACCGCCACAAACAGCAGGCCCAGATCGTTGGGATCATTGAAGATACCCACGTACTGAATTCGACCATCCTCGATGAGGGTCGCGCCGGTCCAGCCGATGCCGTAGTGAACCTGATCCACACCGTGCGCCGCCAGCACCATCGCGCAGAGGGTGAAGACCGCGAGCGTCTTTATCACCCGGTCTCTGCGCACCGAGATGGCCGTCGCCATCACCACAAAGGCAATCACCACTGGACCGAACGACTTCAACTGATCCAGCGCACCGCCCATCCAATGGTTGGCCACTTCGGACAGCATCAGGACCAGCAAAAACGCCGGCAATATCCAGAACTGCGGCGCATCGAATGACTTGCCCCGCGAAAAAAACCAAGCAAGAAAGGCGAGCACCAGCACCACCTGCAGCAACGGCACGTCGGCGAGCTGGGTCATGTAGTCCTGCGGCCGGATGATGACGCAGACGAGGTAGAGCAGACTCAGGACGAACATGGGGTATCCGAGATATTCGTGGTGAGATTCTTGACCGGGTAGCCCATAAATTCCGGCAGGGCAAGCATGGCCGCAAACCAGCCGGTGCCCATTTCGCGCTCCACCGGCAGTCGATTGAGCGAAAAAGTATTCAATGACGATCGCCGGTTGGTGCCATAGACATAGCTGCACGCTGCACCGTAGCCTGCTGCCCTCGTGGCATCCATAACGCGATGATCGAATGCAAGATCACCCCCGACGGGATAGGCTAAAACCGTCGCCGGCGCGCCAAGCTCGCGCTCCAGCGTGGCTTTGGACTGCACCAGCTCGTCCCGCAGCTGGTCATCAGGCAGCTTGGCCAGCATCTGATGACTCACACCATGCGAACCAATCTCGAAACCGCTGGCGTGCATTTCGCGCAGCTGATCCCAGTTCATCGGCAGGCAGTCGCGCGAGGACGCGCTGCGCGGCATGTTCCACTCGCGCTCCATCCGGTGGATGGCCGCTATCTGCAGCGCGCTGTCGAAGTGTTTGATATGGCGCAGCAGCTCGGCGGCAAACTGCCGGCGGGCCGTGCGCGATCGTGGCACGGGCGCGTCCAGGCGTATTTCCGGCACCACTAGATGCGATGCGCGCGTCGTCAGAACCATGTGCACCAGCCAGTCGTACGCAAACGGCTGGCCGCTGTCGATATGTCCTGTGGAAACGAAAAACGTCGCTGGCACATCGAGTTCGCGAAGTATGGGAAAGGCCACCCGATAGTTGTCTTCATAGCCATCATCGAAGGTCACCGCCACCGCGTTTTTTGGCAGCCGCTTGCCTGACCGCAGCGCATCGATGATGTCGCCCAGGCGCATGGGTACAAAACGCCGTTTGAGCACGCTCAGCTGCGCGCGGAAGCCGGCCGCATCGGCGCTGATCAGCTCCAGGTCGAAATCAAAAGCCTCGGTATCGGCGACATCGAGAATCCGGTGATAGGCCAGAATGCGCACGTCATCCCTCATCAGACGTCGCAATGCCTGCAACGGCGGCAGCAAACCGCTGGCGCAGATCAGCTCACCGACTCGTGCACGCATACCCATCGCTTCCCTGCCTCCGCGCTCGTTACTTTCCATGAAACAAGACGCCTGTGGCGGTCCGGCGCTTGCCGGTTATCCGCATCGACACGGTGGAGCGAAGTGACAAACCTGCTGTGCGCGCGACGCCCATATCA
Organism: uncultured Methylobacterium sp.; assembly: GCA_964658785.1. GTDB lineage: Bacteria > Pseudomonadota > Gammaproteobacteria > Xanthomonadales > Rhodanobacteraceae > Rhodanobacter. The sequence continues at coordinate 17,589 of CBAAAD010000001.1, read as the reverse complement.
GCGTAACCCCAGCAATCGACGCCATTTTGCACCCATCGACGGTCTGGGTGAGGGCGTGGCATCCGCGCTTTCAGGCAGCTCCATGGCCAGCGATGCCAGTGTACCGGTGGCGATCTCCAGCAGGTTCAGGCGCACACCGATTTCGCGGCGCACGCGCGCGGCCATCTCCACCGCCAGCAGCGAATGGCCGCCGACGTCGAGGAAATTATCGCGCGGCTGCACGTCATCGATGCCGATGAGTTCGCACCACACCATCGCCAGATAACGCTGACGCGGATCGGCAATGCGTGGCGCACTGCTCTGCTCGGCATCGCCGCTGGCCACTGCCACCGGCGCCGGCAGCGACTGGCGATCGATCTTGCCGTTCGGCGTTTGCGGCAGCGCCTGCAGCACGATCAGATGCTGCGGCTGCATGTAGCCGGGCAAGCTGGCCATCAGCTGCGCGCGCAGCCGCGGCAGCAGGGTCGCTTCCGATTCATTCGACGCGGCATACAGCACCAGCCGACGATCGTGCGCGGCGACATCGTAGGCCACGGCGACGCAGTCGGCGACCGCCGCATCTTTGCGCGCTATCGCTTCAATCTCGCCCAGTTCAATGCGGAAGCCGCGAATCTTGACCTGAAAATCGAGCCGGCCCAGATGCTCCAGCGTACCGTCGGGCAGCCAGCGGCCGCGGTCTCCCGTGCGATACAGCATGGCTGCGGCGTCGCTGGCAAAACCGCCATCGGCAAAAGGATTGGCGATGAATCGATCGGCGGTCAGCTCCGGTCGACCGTGATAGCCCCGCGCCACACCGGCGCCGCCAATGCATATTTCGCCCGGCACGCCGATCGGGCAAAGCTGATGCTGCGCATCGAGTATCCACACGCGGGTATTGGCTATCGGCGTGCCGATTGAAACGCCGGTTTCGGGATGCTGCACGCGCCAGCAGGTGGACCACACCGTGGTCTCGGTTGGTCCGTAGAGATTCCACACTTCGTCGCAGCACGCCAGCAGCTCGGTCGCCAGATCCGGCGCCAGCGCCTCGCCGCCGCACAGCGCGCGGAATCCCTTACGGCCTTTCCAGCCCGACTGCAGCAGCACACGCCAGGTAGCCGGCGTCGCCTGCATCAGCGTGGCGCCGCTCGCCGCGATCGACGCGCCGATAGTCTCGCCGTCGAGTGCATCCTCCCGACGCGCCAGGATCACCTCGGCCCCGACACTGAGCGGCCCGAACAGTTCGAGCACGGCGATATCGAACGACAGCGTGGTCACTGCCAGCAGCCGATCATCGCTGCGCAGGCCGGGACGTTCGATCATGCTGGTGAGAAAGTTCACCACCGCGCGATGCGGAATGTCCACGCCCTTGGGCTGGCCGGTGGAGCCCGACGTATAGATCACGTAAGCGGTGGACTCGGCCGTGGCCATGTCGGCGTCGGCCTCCAGACGTGCCGCCGGCAGGGCCTGGAGTGCTTCACCCAGACGGTCGAGTTCGAGCACCGGCACCGCGTGCCCGGCGAATCGTGGCGCCAGCGCGTGCTGGGTCAGCAGCAGCGCCAGACCCGCATCCTGGATCATGTAGGTGGTGCGACCGCTCGGAAAATCCGGATCCAGCGGCACATAGCCCGCGCCGGCCTTGAGTACGCCAAGCAGGGTTGCCACCATGTCACGGCTGCGATCCAGCGCGATGCCGACCAGTGCACCGCGGCCGACCCCGTGCGAGCGCAGCAGTCGCGCCACGCGGTTGGCTCGCGCATCGAGCTCGGCGTATGTCATGGACTCATCGGCGCAGCGAATGGCCACGCGCAGCGGCGTGCGATCGCACTGCGCCTCGAACATCGTGTGCAGGCGCTGATCGGGCAGCGGAACCGACGTGGCATTCCAGCGATCGAGACACTCCCGCTCGTCCGCCGCCAGCAGGGCCAGCGTCGCTACCGGCTGCTGCGGATCGGCCAGAGCCGAAGCGATCAGCGTTTCGTAGCGGCCGCAAAAACGCGCCGCCGTTTCAGCCGTAAAGATGTCCGTATTGTAGGTAAGCCCGCCCAGCAGGCCCTGCTCCTGCTCGATAAACCACAGGCCGATATCGTCGGCGGCACCGTGCTGGAAAAGCGGCAGATGCTCGTGCTGCAGATTGCCCCAGGAGCGGCTGCGCTGGCGCACGTCCTGAAACGAGAACATGGCCTGATAGATCGCCGGACGGCTGTCATCACGCGGCAGCTTCAGCGACTGCACCAGAGTTTCAAACGGAACGTCGGGGCTGGCGAAGGCATCGAGCACCACGCCGCGCACGAGCTGCAGCACGTCGAGAAACGACGCGCGCGGGTCGACCTGCACCCGCAGCGGCAGCGCGTTGACGAAGAAACCCATGATCGGCTCCAGCTCCGCCGCGTCGCGCCCGCGCACCGGCGTGCCCACCACCACCTCGCGCTGGCCGCTGAGCCGGGAAAGCAGGATGCAATACGCGGTGAGCAGCACCATGAACGGCGTCGCTTCGCCGCGCTGGCCCAGCGCGCGCACGGCCTGAACGCGCGTGCCCGGCAGGCGTATCCATTCGGTGGCACCGGCGCCGGACATGCGCGCCGGCCGCGGATGATCGGTCGGCAGCGCCAGCGCTTCGATGTCGCCGGACAGCCGCTGCTTCCAGTGATCCAGCTGGCGGGTCAGCTCGTCACCGCGCATCCAGTCGCGATGCCACGCCGAAAAGTCGGCGTACTCCACCGCCAGCGGCGCGCGTGACGGCGGCCGGTTGGCGCAGAACGCCTCGTACGCATGCGACAGCTCGTCGTACAGAATGTCGAACGACCAGCCGTCCCAGATGATGTGATGCGTCATGAAGAAGAACACGTGCTCGTGTTCGTCCAGCCGGAACAGGCGCGCGCGGAACAGCGGCGCCATGGCGAGGTCGAACGGCTCGGCGGTCAGCGCATCGAGGCGGCGCTGCAGCTCGGCTTCGCGTTCGGTCACGGGCAGGCTGGAGAGATCGACGGCCGGCAGCAGGCTGACCTCGACGGCGTCGTGGATGCGCTGGATCGCCGACGTTTCATCCGGCTCGATCGAGGTGCGCAGAATCGGCTGACGTCGCACGGTCTCGCGCAGCGCATTTTCGAACGCGGTCTCGTTCATCGGCCCGCGCAGGCGATGGGCCGACGGCGTGTTGTAAACCACCCGGCCGGGGTTGAGCTGTTCGATGTACCACAGGCGCTGCTGCATCAGCGACAGCGGCGCACGCTGGCGCTCGGCCAACCGCGGAATGACGCGTTGCGGCGTGGTCGCCGCGCTGCTGCCGCGAATCTCGGCGGCGAGTCTGGCCACGGTCGGCGCTTCGAAGATGGTCCGCATAGGCAAGGTCATACCTCTATCGCGACTGAGCCGCGCGGCAAGTTGTGCCGCAAGCAGCGAGTGCCCACCGCGATCAAAGAAGTTGTCATCGACACTCAGGTCGACGCAGCCCAGCGCCGAGGCCATCGCGTCGGCGATCTGCTGCTCCAGCGCATCGCGCGGCGCGACACGCACGGCGTCGCTTGCAGTAACGGCGAACGGCGCCGGCAGACGCTGGCGGTCGATCTTGCCGTTCGGTAGTAGCGGCATGGCCGCCAGCACGACGACATGCTGCGGAATCATGTAGTCAGGCAGCGCCTGGCGCAGGGCGTCGCGCAGCGTCGCCTCCTGGATCGGCGCACCGGCTGCCGCGACGACGTAAGCCACGAGGCGCGCATCGCCAGCAACCTCTTCGCGCACCATCACCAGCGCCTGCGCCACCTGCGCCGAACTGACCAGATGCGCCTCGATCTCGCCCGGCTCGATCCGAAAGCCGCGCAGCTTGATCTGAAAATCGACCCGGCCCAGATGCTCGATGGTGCCATCGCCGAGCCAGCGGCCGCGATCACCGGTGCGATACAAACGCGCGCCGGGCGCGCCGTCAAACGTGTCGGCGACGAAGCGTTCAGCCGTCAGCTCGGGCCGATGGCGATAGCCAAGCGCGACGCCAGCACCGCCAATCCAGATTTCGCCCGGCACGCCGATCGGGCAGAGCCCGCGCTGCTCGTCCAGCACCCAGACCGTGGTGTTGTCGATCGGCGAGCCGACCGACATGCGCTGCGAGGCGCGGTCGACCCGGGCACAGGTCGACCACACCGTCGTCTCGGTCGGGCCGTATAGATTCCACAGCGCGCAGCCGCCGCGCAGCAGCTGCGCAGCCAGATCCGTCGCCAGCGCCTCGCCGCCGCACAGCGCGCGAAAATTTTCATCGCCCCGCCAGCCCGATTGCAGCAGCATACGCCAGGTCGCCGGCGTGGCCTGCATCAGCGTCGCATGGCTTGTCGCGAGCAGGCTTGCGAGCGCGGCGCCGTCCATCGCCTGCTCGCGCGTGGCGAGTATCACTTCGGCACCGACGCCGAGGGGACCGAACAACTCAAGCACCGCGATATCGAACGACAGCGTGGTCACCGCCAGCAGCCGGTCATCGGCGTGCAGGCCCGGCCGCTTGATCATGCTGGCAAGAAAATTGACGACGGCGCGGTGTGGAATCTCCACACCCTTGGGCTGACCGGTGGAGCCGGAGGTGTAGATCACATAAGCGATCGCGTCCGTGGCGATGGCGTCATTGACGAGCCGGGTGACGGGCATCGCGTCGAGCTCGGCCGCCAGACGATCCAGCGCCAGCACGGGGCGGCCGCGCAGATCGAAGCGATCCGCGTGCGCGCTTTGCGTCACCAGCACGGCGAGGCCGGCGTCGCTGACGACATAGTTCAGCCGATCCACCGGAAACCCGGGATCGAGCGGCACATAGGCGGCGCCGGTCTTCAGCACCGCAAGCACGGTGGCGAGCATGTCGATACCGCGGTCGAGCGCAATGCCGACCAGCGTGCCGCGATGCGCACCGTGTTCGCGCAGCTGATGCGCGATGCGATTGGCGCGCGCTTCGAGCTGGGCGTAGCTCAGCGCGTGATCGCCGCAGCGTACGGCGGCGCGATCGGGCGTGCGATCGCACTGCATTTCGAACAGCTCGTGCACGCCTAGCCGTGTGTTGAACGGCGTTGGCGCGGGCTGAAACGCCAGCAGCTCCCGGCGCATGGCTTCGCCGACCAGGGGCAGCTCGCCGATGGGCGACCCGGATCGCTCGACCGCCGCGCGCAGCAGGGTCTCGTAGCCTGCCAGCCAGCGGCCCACGCTGGCTTCATCGAACAGCGCGGTGTTGTACTGACACTCCAGCCGCAGCTGGCCATGCTCCTGCACGGCGTTGATGAACAGCTCGAAATTCTCGTAACGGCGCGCGGTGCTGGCAAAGCTCATGCGCAGGCCTGGAAACGTGGTGGCTTCCAGATCCAGCGCCTGATCGATATTGAACAGCACGCTGACCAGCGGCAGCCGGCTCGGATCACGCGGCGTACCGAGTTTTTTCAGCAGCGTGCCGAAGGTGTACTGCTGGTGTTCGATCGCATCCAATAACGTGTCGCGCGATGCATCAAGCAGCTGCGTGAACGGCGCGGCCGGGTCGATCGCGCAGCGCAGCGGCAGCAGGTTGACGCCGTGGCCCACCAGATTGTCGTGACCGTCCGCCGCCTGCGCGGCAGCGGGAATGCCGATAACCACGTCGTCGGCGCCAGCGACGCGTGCAAGGACCGCCGCAAAACCGCCGAGCAGCGTGGCAAACAGGCTGGCGCCGCGCTGCGCGCCGAGGCGCTTGAT
>CBAAAD010000001.1:0-11822 GCA_964658785.1 uncultured Methylobacterium sp. | reverse complement strand
CCACGCCTTGCGCGGCATAGAGGGCAGCCAGCTCGCGCACGATCACCCACCACGACCAGCCGTCGCAGATGATGTGGTGCGCGGTGAGCAGCAGGGTGTGATCATCGACGCCGCGGGTGACCAGCTCGCTGCGAAACAGCGGGCCTTGTTCCAGGTCGAACGGCGTTTCCACCGTCAGGCGCTGGCGCTCGGCGAAGGCAACGTCCTGTGCCGCAGAATCGAGCGTCGTCAGATCGGTTTCATGCCAGGCGAGTTCGACGCTGTCGAAAACGCAGAAGGTTTCGCCATCCGGGCCGAAGGTTGCACGCAGCGCATCGTGGCGATCGACCAGTGCCTGCAGCGCCGCGCGCAAGGCCGCCTGGTCCAGCGCGCCGTGAAAGCGCAGGGTGACCGATTCGTTGTACGCCAGCGAGGCTTCCACGCCGAGTTTGGCGGCCAGCCATAGTTCGCGCTGCGCCTCGGTGCTTGGCACCACGCGCGTCATCGCCACGGCAAAGGGGTCGTAGTCGACCTCGGTCAGGGTCGATGCGGGGGATTCGTTGGGATTCACGCGCCAACCTTCAGAAATTTGCCAGGCTGTTCGGGGTTGGGGACGAACCAGCATGGACGTCCATCCGGTTCACGCCCGAGCCGCGCGCCGGGCACCGGCGGCTGGCTGGCGTCCATCACCGTGCGCGGCGTGGCCGCGTGGCGCGGCAGGAAGTCGTATTCCTGCAGCTCCAGCACCGAGTCCTTGTAGGCTTTGGCAATCGCTGCGAAATCCGCTTCGCTGTGCGCGGTGGTGAAGAAGCACGGAAAGTTGTCGAGAATGTGGATGCCGCGGCTGCGCATCATGGCGAACAGCAGATCCTGCAGCGGATGATCTTCCAGAAACTGGGTTTTCCACACCGAGGCAAACTGCTTGATCGCGATGGGCGCACCGACGTCGCGGCAGAACGCGTTGAGCTCGTCCGTCATCGCCGCCACGCGCGCGTTGAGTCGTTCCTGCAGCGCCGGGCCTTCGGCCTTGATGTGTTCCAGCACGGCCTTGGCCGCGGCCAGCGCCAGCGGATGACGGACAAAGGTGCCGGCGAAATAGGTGACGCCGACGGTGGGTATCGAGTCGTCGCCAAACTGCCAGGCGCCGCCGTCGAGCGCATCCATGTATTCGCGCTTGCCGGCGATCACGCCAATCGGATAACCGCCGCCGACGACCTTGCCATAGGTGGCCAGATCGGCCTGAATGCCGAACATCGCCTGCGTGCCGCCAGGGTGCGCGCGAAAGCCGGTGACGATCTCGTCGAAGATGCACAGCGTGCCCGATGCCGTGGTGATGTCGCGCACCTCTCGCAGAAACTCCACCGGCTGAAAATCGGCGCGGCGGCTCTGCACGGGTTCTATCAGCACGGCGGCGAGTTCATGCGCGTGCTCGCGCAGAATCTGCAGCGACTCCGGCGTGCCGTAGTCGAGCACCATCACGTGCTCGGCCGTGTTGCGCAGAATGCCTGGCGCCGCCGGCACTGCGCGCTGCTTGCGGGTGCCGCGCACGATCACCTCATCGACGATGCCGTGGTACGAACCGGTGAACAGCGCGATCGTGCTGCGCCCGGTCACCGTGCGCGCAATGCGCAGCGCGCCGAGTACGGCTTCCGAGCCGGTGTTGCACAGGGCCGCGCGATCGTGGCCGGTGATCTCGCACACCAGCTTGGCCACTTCGCCGGACAGCGGATGCTGCGGGCCGATCTCGTAACCCAGATCGAGCTGGCGGCGCACCGCATCGAGCACAAAATCCGGCTGCCAGCCAAACAGGCTCATGCCGAAACCGTTCAATGCATCGATGTATTCGTTGCCGTCCAGATCCCACAGCCGCGACCCCTTGGAGCGCTCGATCACGATCTGGTAGATGATCTCCTTGAGCATCGGCCGAAAGCCGTTGACCACGCGCGGATCGGCCATGTGCGGCCGGTGCGCCTCGGTGTACTGCTTGGATTTCCGCGTGCGCGCCACGTAGCGTTCGATGAATCCATCGAGCTTGGCCTGCTGGCGTTCGGTGAGTTCGAACTTGCCGTTGTCGATGCGCGCAATGGCGCCAAACGCTTTCTTGATGTCGTAGCGGGTGTGCGCCAGCGCGGCCTCTTCATCGACGGCCGGGGCGGCCGCGGTTGGCGATGGCGATGCCGCAGCCACGGGCGATGCGGCCACCGGCGTGGTTGCCGGAGAAATGGCAGCGACGGGCGCTGCGCTCGTGCCAGCCAGCAGCGCCAGCTGCTGCGCCATCAGCTGCATTTGCTGGTCGATCACCTGCTGCAGATAACTGCCCTCCCTGCTGCTGAGCGCGGTCGCGATCGGCGGATGGCTGGAGGGCGCGATGACCGGCGCAGGCGCGGCCGCTTCAGCCGGCAGCTGCGCGTCCAGCAGCGCGGCGAGCTGATCGAGGCTCGAGTAGTCGGCCATCAGCTGGCGGAAAGTGATCTTGAGCGCGAACACCTTGGACAGATGCATGGCCATCTGCGTCAGCATCAAGCTGTCCAGGCCCAATTCGATGAAGTGCGTGGCAGCGTCGGCGTCCGCCATATCGATGCCGGCCACATCCTCGAACGCGGACTTCAGTTCGGCGATCAATCGCGGCCGGCGATCGACGGCGGGAGTCGTGGCTGGGGACATCGCGGAATCCTCGATACGTGTCGGCGCGGCCAGCAGCGCCGGCGCGGGATGAATGACGGTGGCCACGGTGGTCGGTCTCGCCACCTCGACCCAGTAGCGCTGCCGCTCGAATGGATACGTCGGCAGCAGCAGCCGCTGACGCGACTGGCGACGATCCAGCGTGGCGACATCAAGCGCCACGCCGCGGCACCAGAGCTGACCGGCGGCGTGACGAAACGCGGCGACTTCGTTGGCCGGCGCATCGCCCAGCGACGCCACCGGCATCACCGCGTGACGCGGCGAGCCAAGGTGCTGCCGGGCCAGCGTGGTCAAGGTTGCGCGCGGGCCGACTTCCAGCAGCACGCGCGAGGGTGCATCGAGCACGCGGCCGAGCGCCGTTGAAAAGCACACCGGCCGACGCAGATGCTCGGTCCAGTAATCGCCGGAGACGGCCTCGTCGGCGGACAGCCAGTCGCCGGTCGCGGTGGAAACCAGCGCGAGCTGCGGCGCCTGGCGAATAACTTTTTCGACCTCGGCGCGGAACGGCGCCAGCACCGGGTCCATCATCGCCGAATGAAACGCGTGCGAGGTCTTGAGCGGTCGACAGGCGATGCCGTCGGCTTCGAGCTGCTGCTGGAATGGAGCCACGCGGTCAGGCGGGCCGGCCACCACGCACGCGCCCGGCGCATTTTCCGCCGCCAGCGACAGTCCGCTCGGCAGACACGCTTCCAGTGCGGCCCGCGACAGGCGCACCGACAGCATGCTGCCGCCCGGCTGCGCCTGCATCAGCGCGCCGCGCCGCGCCACCAGATGCAGCGCATCGCGCAGTTCGAAGACGCCGGCCAGCGTCGCGGCAACAAATTCACCGACGCTGTGACCGATCATGGCCACCGGCGTGATGCCGAGGCTCATCCAGAGTTTGGCCAGCGCGTACTCGATTGCGAACGTCGCCGGCTGCATGACGGCGGTGGGCAGCAGCGCTTCGGCATCGTCGGCAAACACGCGCTCGCGCAGATCGAAGCCAAGCGCCTCACGCAGACCGTCGGCGCAGGCATCAAATGCCGCCCGAAACGCGGGCTCGCCGGCATACAGCTCGCGGCCCATGCCCGCGTACTGCGCGCCCTGCCCCGGGAATAGAAACACCACGTCGCTCGGCCGCGCCGGATGACTGCGCGCTACCGCGGCCGACATGTCCGTGCCGTTGAGCTGTGCCACGGCAGCGTGCACGTCGTCGGCGACAACCGCCACGCGATGCGCAAACGACTTTCGACCGATCGCCAGCGTCCAGGCCACGTCGGCGAGGTGGGTGTCGGGCCTTGCCGCAAGATGCGTGGACAGGTTCGCCACAGCGGCGGCCAGCGCCGGCACGCTGCGCGCGGACAAAAGCAGCAACGCCGGTCCGGCCGCGACATCCGACGGCGGCAATGGCGGCGCTTCTTCCAGCACGATGTGCGCGTTGGTGCCGCCGACGCCGAAGGAGCTGACGCCGGCGCGACGGGCTTCGCCGGTCGCCGGCCAGTCGGTCAGCTGATCGTTGACCACGAACGGCGACTGCGCGACATCGATGGCCGGATTGGCGGCGCGAAAATGCAGCGTCGCGGGAATTTTTTTCTCGCTCAGCGCCATTGTCGTCTTGATCACGCCGGCAACGCCTGCGGCGGTAACCACATGCCCGATGTTGCTCTTGACCGAGCCGATGCGGCAGAACGCGTGGTCGGCGGTGCCGCGGCGAAATGCGCTGGTCAGCCCTTCCAGCTCGATCGGATCGCCGATCGGCGTCGCCGTGCCGTGCGCCTCCACATAGGAAATGCTGCGCGCGTCGACCCGTGCGGCGGCATGCGCCATCGCCACCACGGCGGCCTGCCCCGCGCTGCTGGGCGCCATGAAGCTGGCCTTGCTGGCGCCGTCGTTGTTGACCGCGCCGCCGCGGATCAATGCGATCACCGGATTGCCATCGGCCATGGCATCGGACAGCCGCTTGAGCAGCACCACGCCGGCGCCATCGCTGAATACGGTACCGCCGGCATCGGCATCGAAGCTGCGCGTGTGGCCGTCCGGCGACAGCATCGTGCCCTCCTGCGCGAGATAGCCGCTGCGCGGCGGGCAGTTGATCGATACGCCGCCGGCCAGTGCCATCTCGCAGCGCCCGGCCCGCAGCGCATCGACGGCCTGGCAGATCGCCACCAGCGAGGTGGAGCATGCGGTATTCAGACTGATCGCCGGACCGGTCAGATTCAGCCGATGCGCGACGCGCGTGGCGAAGAAATCCTTCTCGTTGGCCAGCATGACCTGGAACGCGCCGAGCTTGTCGATCAGGTCCGGACGCGTGAGCAGATGCTGCTGAAAATACGTGGCGTTGTGCATGCCGCCGAACACGCCGACCGGCCCGTCGTGCGCGTCCGGTATCTGGCCGCCGCGCTCAAGACACTCCCAGCACAGCTCGAGAAAAATCCGCTGCTGCGGGTCCATCAGTTCGGCTTCGCGCGGCGGTATGCCGAAGAACGCAGCGTCGAAATTTTCCACGCCGTCGATCACACCGCGCGCGGCGACGTAGGCCGGATCGTTGCGCAGGCTGGCCGGCACGCCGGGATCGAGTCGATCGACGCCAAAGAACGTGATCGATTCCTCGCCCGCGCACAGGTTGCGCCAGAACGCGTCGACATCGCTGGCGCCGGGAAATCGGCCGGCCATCGCGATGATCGCCACCGGTTCGTCACTGCCCACGGCACTGCCGCGGGCCAGGCGCGTTTCGATGGCGGGGCGATGCCGACCAGCCTCGATGATCGCCGCCAGCGAGGCCACCGTGGGCGCACTGAAAAACGCAATGATCGACGGCGCCGAGGGAAGACCCTGGCGCATCCGCGCCACGGCCGTCATCGCCAGCAGCGAGTTGCCGCCGAGTTCGAAAAAGTTGTCGTCGCGACCGACCTGATCCAGCGCCAGCAGCTCGGCAAACAGATCGCCTATCGTCTGCTCAACCGCGCCCACCGGAGGCACATATGGCACCGCCAGCGCCGGTCGGCGCTGGTCGGGCGCGGGCAGGGCGCGACGATCAAGCTTGCCGTTGCTCGTCACCGGCAGCGCATCCAGCGGCATGAAAATCGTCGGCCGCATGAACTCGGGCAGCACCTGCGCCAGCTGCTCGCGCACGTGCTGCGGCGTGATTGGCAGATCGATGGGCGTGGCGTCGACCACGTAATACGCCACCAGCCGTTTTTGCTCGGGGCGATCCTCGCGCGCCAGCACGGCGCAGGCGCGCACGCCGGCGATGCGAAGCAGAGCCGCTTCGATTTCTCCCACCTCGATGCGATAGCCGCGGATCTTGACCTGGCCGTCCGCACGCCCGATGAATTCGATCACGCCCTCGGGCAGCCAGCGCACGCGATCACCGGAGCGATAAAGGCGCTCGCCCGGCGCGGCCGGAAGATCGCTGACAAATCGCTCGGCGGTGAGTTCGGCGCGCCCCAGATAGCCGCGCGCCACGCCGGCGCCACCGATGAACAGCTCACCGATGACGCCCGCAGGAACCGCTTCGCCGCGAGCATTCAGCACGTGCAGCGCGGTGTCGGCCATCGGTCGGCCGATGGGAATGGAGCGAATGCCGGCGATCAGATCGCGCGGTATCGTGTAGGTTGCCGCGAAGGTGGTGCACTCGGTCGGGCCATAGCCGTTGATGATGGTGATGTCAGGCAGTGCGGCATACGCCTTGCGCACATGCGGCACGGACAGGGCTTCGCCGCCGATCAGCAGCTGCGTCAAGCCTCGCAGGTCGCGCGCGTCCCCATCGACAACGGCATTGAACAGCGCGGCGGTGAGCCACGCGATCTGCACGCCGTGCTGCTGGATCGTGGCGGCCAGGCCGGCGCCGCCGGGAATGCGCTCGTCGTGGATTACGCAGGTGCCGCCGTTGAGCAGCGCACCCCACACTTCGAACGTGGACGCATCGAAACCGAGCGGCGCGGCATGCAGCACGCGCGGCGACTCGCCAAAGTTCACATAGCGGACATCGCGCACCAGCCGGATGATGGAGCGATGAGTGATCTCGACGCCCTTGGGCGTACCGGTCGAGCCGGAGGTGTACATCACGTAGGCGAGCGCTTCGCCGTTGCTGCCAGACAGTGCCGCGGATGCCGCGTGATCTTCAAGCCGCTGCAGCGAGGTCCAGCGTGCGCACGTGCCGGCAGTGTCCGCGGCGTCGGCGGAGGCGATCACCACGGTCGCACGCGCATCGTTGATGGTGAACACAAGGCGTTCGGTGGGATACGCCGCATCGAGCGGCAGGTAAGCCGCGCCGGCTTTGAGAATACCCAGCAGCGCCACGACGGCCTGCGCCGAGCGCTCGATCAGCAGCGCCACCGTCGAACCCGCCACAACACCGAGCGCCTGCAGGCCGGCCGCTGCGCGGTTGGCGCGGACGTCGAGTTCGGCGTACGTCATCTGACCGCCGGCCCACGCGATGGCCACATCGGACGGGCGCTGCCGCGCGATGTCGGCAAACAGGCCGTGCACGCTGTCCTGCGGATGTCGCGCGCGTGCCTCGGCGGTCGACAGTGCAGCGAGCCACTGGCGCTCGCCCGATTCGATGGCCGATATATCGTCCAGATTCGCTGCACCGGAAAGGCCGGTGAGAACCTGCACCAGGCCACGGGCCAGCAGGCTGACCATGCCGATGTCGAATACCGCTTCGGCAAACGTCACGCTCAATACCGCCTGTTCGCCCCATTCAACCGACCAGACCAGCGACGGAGCCGCGCCATCGGTATCTCGACCCAGCAAGTCCTCGGCCCAGGCGCCGACAAGGCTGGCGGGCAGCGCGGCCGCGTCATCCGGTTCGTCGATGGCCAGGCCGTCATGCGCCGCAGCAGTAAGCCAGGCGTCGACAGCGCCGCTGGCAGGAATGGCAAAAACCCGCGTTCCCTGCGCTGAATCGGCCGCGTGAACAGCCACCGGCGATTCGCCGGTCAGCCGCGCGTCGAGTAAAGCCAGCGCGGCACGTTGTATTGAAACGGTGGATATACCCAGGCGACTGGCGCGCGCTGCCAGCGCCGTCCAGATCGAGCCCGGCAACGCGCAGGAGAATCGGCCACTGGCCAGCGTCTCCGAGCCAATGGCCTGCCGCACCAGAACATCGAGCAGGCGACTGCTCGCTGGTTCAACGTCTGGCCGATGGCTGGATGGTGCAATCATGACCGGGCTATGCCGCACTCCATCGGGCGGCAAATCGCGGCGCCGTTATCGCTATCCCTCATGTCCACCCCCTGTTGCCGCCGATACCGCTGATTGAAGACGCTGAAATTCACCGATGAGCACTCCGATACCGCTACCGCATTCGACCCTCGCGTAAGACTGGCGCGGGCTACGAACCTGCATGCGTTGAACCTTTGCCTGAACCCATCCGCCGATCACTCGACTGAAAGGCAAACAGCCAGAGAATGGCGCCCTGGGCTGGCGAACTCGTCCACGTCACGTCATAGCTGCCCGCGGCCGCGACCTGCTTTACCGCCACCGCGCACTGCACGCCGCTCTGCGGGGGCAGATCCAGGTAATGCTCGATAACCCTGAAGCCGTTACCCGGCACCGCCGTCATGTTCAACGCCCGCGAATCCCCCCACCACACGGCAACCAGCGTCGCCGGCCCTGTCGTGGTGACGCTGTCGCTGGTCACCGTTGAAACAGGGGCCGCTGCTTCATCTGACGACCAGATCCGCGCCAGCTTGTCGGCGGCCCGGCTGACGAGGCCTGGCGCCGGGTAGTTCTGCGCCATCGATTGCAGCGTGCCCGCATGCGTTATTTCGACCAACGGCGCGGTTATTTCTCCCGCTGGCGTGCCGTTTTTGACAAAACTGACGGTGTGCCCCGAACCACCCTTCGCCGCGAGCGTCACATAAGCCCGGGCGTTGAACCGCCCCTCGAACCCGTTGTAGGCAACGGCGGGGCCTACCTGGGTCCAGCTGTTGGCGTAGCTGTCTGTCGGTCCGCTCGCGTTATTCGTGTAGCCACCGACCAGCACGAGTAGCGAACTGCCGTCAGGCTGAGTCCTGAGCGGCGCGCTGGTCGCCGTCGGCGTTCCCAAACCATCGGCCTGGGTCAGCAGCGTATGCGCGCCCAGCGAAGTCACCTGATCAGGCGACGGCATGCTGGCATGCGCAGCAGCCATCGGCACGACCAGCAGCAGGGCTGTCGCAAAAAGGCGCATATAGCCACGACACCCAGCCGGATGTCTGCCCCGCTCGTCCATGGAAACCCCCCGCCTGATCGGCCATGCTCTGATCGGTACCGCTGCCACGCTTCCGCGCCTCGCTTCAGAACCATTCGCGGATAGCCTGGCAAAATGTGATTATTACCGCAGACAATAACACTAGAAGTATGCTAACCGCGCTACGATTAGCCTAGGGGACCGTTGCTGTCGTTTGCGCCGGGCGCTTCCAGCGATGGATGGACGCTCTATCGAGTTGTATTTGCTGCTAGCCGGGTGGACTGATGAGCTTGCGTGGGATTTTGATCGAAACCGCCAAGCTGCCGCCTCTGCGCTGGGCAGCGCGGCGCGTGTACGACCGTTTTTTCGAACGACAGCGCCGCGGTAACCACTATCGCGGCGTGTATTCCAGCTACGCCCAGGCCATGCAACACACGCCCACGACGTTTGCCATCGGCTTCGACAACGAGACGGCAGCGTCAAAGTACCGCCATCGCATCAACGAACTGACGGTCAGCGAGTACCCGGTGCTGCTGTGGATGTCGCGCCTGATGGACCGGCACCAGCGCAAGTTTTTTGACCTTGGCGGTCACTTCGGGCTTTTCTACTACGCCATGCAGCGCTACCGCCGGCTGCCCCACGACCTGCACTGGACGGTTTGCGACCTTCCCGCGATCATCAAGTCCGGCCAGGAATGGGCGACGGACCATGATCCCTCCCGCCGGCTGAGCTTTACGACGACTCCCGCAAACACCAGCGGGCAGGACGTACTGCTGATACTGGGAACACTGCAATATCTCGACTATTCACTGGACGATTTGCTCGGCAAGCTGGACAAGCGGCCTGCTTACGTAATCGTCAACCTCACGCCCATGCACCCGACGCTGGATTTTTTCACGATCCAGAACATGGGTTTTTCGTTCGCGCCCTATCACGTGATGTCCGTGCCGAACTTCGTATCCGCGATGCAGGCGCTCGGTTACACCGTCATCGACCAGTGGCAGAGCTTTGAACGCGACTGCCACATACCGTTTGCGCCCAAGCACGACGTCAAGCACTACTCGGGCTTTGTTCTGCAGCATGCCGATGCCGAGCCGCTGACCGATCTCAGCGACAGCCCGACGCAAGTCTCTACCACCCTGGTCAACCGAGCAGCCCTCTCATGAACGCGACTCTTTCAAGCGCCGTACCGGTGAACCAACGCGTGCCGGTGGCGCGCCGCCGTGCGGCCGAACTGTCGTATGAGGCCTTTCTGCGCGAGTACGTCGACAAGCATCTGCCGGTCGTAGTGGAAGGCGCAGGGCAGGCCTTTCCCGCCATGCGGCGCTGGACGCCGGAATTCTTCAAGACCACGTTCGGCTCGAGGCAGGTCAACATCAGCTACGGCGAAAAAATGACGTTTGCCGCGTTTATCGATGCGGTGATGGCTTCACGCGAAGATGCGCCGGGTCCTTACATGTACCGCCTTTTCATCGGACCGCATCTGCCGGAATTGCTCACGGATCTGGAGCCGCAGAATCCGTACGCCTTTCCACGCCGCCTGGCCAGCCCGTTGATGCCCGGCCGATGGAGACGTCCAGACGGCTATCTGAAACTGCTGATCGGTGGCACCGGCGGGCGCTTTCCCGTACTGCACTACGACGGTGAAAACGCGCATGCGGCGATTACCGAAATTTACGGCGACAAGGAATTCATCCTGTACTCGCCCGACGATTCTGCCTATCTGTATCCAAAGCAGGACATGCCCAATCAGTCACGGGTACCCGACGTGCAGCACCCCGATCTGGAGAAGTTTCCCCTGTTTGCGCACGCCGTCCAGCACCACACCGTGCTGCATCCCGGCGACATGGTCTTTGTTCCGGCGCGCTGGTGGCATGCCGCAAGAGTGCTGACGCCATCGATATCGATCTGCCAGAACATGTACGACGCCTCGAACTGGAACGGTTACGTCAACGAGATATGCGAACCCGCCGAAGGCCTGGGCGGACTCAAGCGCGCCGCAAAAAAGGCCTATATGACCGGCCTCGGCGGCGTGCTTTCAGCGCTCGAACGGCTGCCCGGACGCAATGCATCCACACCGAAAGGCGTGGCGTCACGCATTGCGCGATGGGCACCCATTCGCAGCAGCGACGTCGGTGACTCGCGCACGTGGTCGATGAGTGACTGGAAGTGATCTCAATGCTCCGCAGCCACGTCCGTGATGCATGCATGGACAGGATGCGCTGATGCATTTTGCTACCAGCCGATCCGTCAGACGCTCGATCGCCCCGCACGCTCCAGGGAAACAACGTGGCCCGTGAAACGAATTTCGTTGATCTGTATCGGCTGCTGAATGTGCAGCCGGGCTGTGACATGGCCGAATTCAAGACAGCGTATCGTCGAAGCGTCGCGGCGCTGCATCCGGATCGCCGCGGCGACTCGCAGGAAGATCTCCTCGCCTCGGAACATCTGCAGCAATTGACCGCGCTTTATTCCGCCGCGATGGATTTCAAGCGCCGCCACGGCCGCCTACCCGGCGCACTTCTCACGCCGCTGCCGGGCGTAAAAGCGGCAGAACCTCCGCGCGGTGGAGCGGCTGCGATCGCGCCAAAACGCAGTTCGCGGTGGCTGGTGGTGGCGATCGCGCTGATCCTTGGCGCGGTCTGGCTGGTGTGGAAACCCGACGAATCTTCCGACGCCCCCGAGCAGGGTTCGGCGACGGAGGTCGCAACCTCGGAGGGTATGCAGGCGGACATCAGCCAACGCGCGCCGAGTTCGCAGGAGTCGATCACCATCGGCATGGCGGCCGAGGCGGTTCGCAACATCGAGGGCGAGCCGATGGTTATGGGCGACAGCCGCTGGGAGTACGGCCCGTCATGGATTCGGTTCGAGAACGGCACGGTCGTCGACTGGTACAGCTCGCCCATACATCCGCTGAAAACGTCATCGTCGCGACCTTGATTCGTCGACACCTGATCGCGCGAACGAGAACGACCTGACATGTGCGGAATCGCAGGATTTTTTG